>JBGYGP010000001.1:0-6169 GCA_041820645.1 Proteiniphilum sp.
AAGACGGAGCAAACAAAGTTAATAATAGGCATATACTTGCCCCTTTATTTAGGATTATAATAAAAATTTAAATCATAAAAAAGAATATGGAAGAAATGAGAATACTTTCCCCGACAGCGATACTCGGATATGGCTTTCCGATGGAGTCTTTTGTCGAGGGAATGAAGCGTAAACCTCACGTAATAGCCGTAGATGCAGGCAGTACCGACCCCGGTCCGTACTATCTGGGAGCGGGTATCTCATTTACCGACAGAAATTCGGTAAAAAGAGATTTGGAAATAATGATTCCCGCCGGATTGGAAGCAAAAATACCTGTCGTAGTAGGTACGGCAGGCGGTAGCGGTGCCCGTCCGCACGTTGAGTTTGTCCTCGATATAGTAAGAGAGATAGCCGAAGAAAAAGGCTTATCGTTCAAGATGGCGGTCATACAGTCGGAGTTCGATAAGGAGTTTGTAAAAGAAAATGTCCGTAAGGGCAATGTTTCGCCTCTGTTTCCCGCCAAAGAGATAACCGAAGCCGATGTCGATGAGTCTGTCCACATTGTGGCACAGATGGGCGAAGAACCCTTCATCGAAGCACTTGCACAGGGGGCAGATGTCATAATAGCAGGACGAGCATACGACCCTGCCGTATTTTCGGCATTAGCCATCAAAGAGGGTTTCGACAAAGGTTTGGCAATACATCTGGGTAAGATACTCGAATGTGCCGCCATTGCAGCCCTGCCCGGTAGCGGTAGCGACTGTATGTTTGGATACTTGCGTAAAGATAGCTTTGTCTTGGAGCCACTATCGCCCCTGCGTAAATGCACAACGCTATCGGTTGCCGCACATACGCTGTACGAAAAAACCAATCCTTACGTCCTTCCCGGACCCGGAGGAGCTATCAACCTGTATGAATCCAAATTCGAGCAGATAACCGACAATCAGGTGCGTGTCTCGGGCAGTAAATTTGTCCCCACCGAAGAATATTTCGTAAAACTCGAAGGAGTGAAAAAAGTAGGCTACCGTACCATCTCTTGTGCAGGAGTGAAAGACCCTGTGATGATTTCGAAAATAGACGACATCACCCGAAGCGTACGCGAACGTGTAGTCAACAACTTCGAGCATTACGGTATCAAAGACTTCTTCCTCGACTTTAAGGTATATGGCAAAAACGGCGTTATGAATATGTTCGACAACGTAGAGCAATCACACTCTGACGAGTTGCTTATTATCATCGAAGCTGTTGCAGCCACACAGGAACAGGCTAATACCATTTGCGGTTTTGCACGAAGCACAATGTTGCATTTCGGTTACGAGGGACGTATCTCCACAGCGGGCAATCTGGCTTTTCCGTTTTCGCCGTCGGATTGTAAAATGGGTGAAGTATATGAGTTTAACATCTATCATCTGATGAAGGTAGATAACCCCGCAACACTGTTCCCCATAGTATATGAAGTATTCAACAAAGGACAAAAACAATAAAGGAGGATTTTTACGATGAAATATAAATTGGTAGATGTGGCATCTGTTATCAGAAGCAAAAATTCGGGACCTTACGAACTCACTTTCGATATCATCTTCAAAGATTTCGATATGTACAACAAGGTAAAATCGGCTAAGGCTATTAACGAAAAGGCTTTTTGTCGGCTTTACAACATTCCCGAATCGGATATTATAGGTTTGGTCTATTTCGACCCTGCCAAAGCGGTAAAGATAACCATTGTACGTCCTATTCCTTCGGGAGCATTGGGCGAAACCGACGTTTACGGAGCCCAACAGCACGCCCCACTGATGAAGATGGAGTTTGAAATGTAAGCTTGCAACGCCAAGGGGTTTTTCGGCGAAAAAACAGGACGGACGGCGTCTCACAAGTGTTGGGCTGCCTGAGCATTTGAGAGACACCGGAGCCGTTTCGCTCCTTAAAACAGTTTTGAGACACTCCTCCTTCCTGCCTGTTATACTTCCGTTGCAAGAAAACATCATCAAAAAAACTTTTACCGCTTACTTACCTCGTTACCCAATAAACCAGCAAAGTATGAGAAACCTCATTCAGGAATACATGGTATCGTCGCAATACTTCGCCCCCAGAGGCAAAGAACGCTTGATGTTCTTAGGCGAACAAATCGCGCAGCGACACCTCCATTACAACGACAGGTTGATCGGCGTCGTTGGCGACGCCGGTTCGGGCAAATCGTCTCTCATCAAAGGGATGTTTCCCGGATTGGAACTGGCCAATGACGACGACATCATCAACCCCCGCAAAATCATGCAGGCGCGCGACTCCTTCGGCCAATTGCGCGAAGCGTCGTCTTTCCATCTGGATATTCGTTTTCTGCAAGCCTTTATGCAGATGTACGAGATTGCCGATTTCATCAGACTCCTGCTCGAAAACAAACGTCGCATCATCATCGAACACTTCAACCTCATTTATCCTGCTCTGCAACTCAACGCAGACATCATCGTAGGAATCGGCGAAGAGATAATCGTTACCACCCCCAGCATGTTTGACCCTCTTCCCGACAGCATCTATCAAATCGTGCACCGATCGCTGAAATACAGGAAAATGGCACATTCCACCGAAGAACTCACCATCTTGGTATTGGAAGAAGAATTTAAAATCAACAGCGACCTTTATTTCTTTTCCGACATCCGCAACGGATTTGTGATGCAGTTTCAGAAAAAAATCGACATCGATTTCAACCTGCTCGAAAGAATGATACGGGATAAGATCGAACAGAGGCTCTCCATCTCTTATTACGACGAAGATCACATCATGGTGGGCGATAAAAAAATGATTTGCGACGGTCCCCGCCTCCATGTGAGCAACACATCGGAAATCGAGAACTTTTCGCTTGTTAAAGAGTTTATATACAACGCCAAATCCGACACATACTGCCTGATCGGTTTGGTTGACAACAACACGGACAATATCGAAAACAGAAATACAAGATACTTTTTAGCCCGACAACAAGACAATGAGAATAATTGAATCGGATAAAATCACGGAACTGGTGGAACGCCTTTGCATCGAGGCCTGTTGCATCATCGCGGAAGACATATACAGAGGTTTCAAGAGTTGTTTGCAAACGGAAAAATCGCCACTCGGCAAAAAAATAATTGCCACCCTCATTGAAAATGCGGATGTTGCCCGCACAGACCAAAGCCCCCTCTGCCAAGACACCGGCATGACGGTGGTTTTCGTAGCGCTCGGACAAGAGGTGCATATCGCCGGAGAATTTATCGAAGATGCCATCAACCAAGGCGTCAGACAGGGATACGAAAAAGGTTACCTGCGCAAATCGGTAGTAAAAGACCCTCTCGAACGGGTAAACACAAAAGATAACACGCCTGCCGTGATTCATTACGAAATGGTTCCCGGCGAAGTGTTTCACATCACCGTTGCTCCGAAAGGATTCGGCAGCGAAAACAAAAGCGCGCTTAAGATGCTCACTCCGGGCGAAGGGTTGGAAGGTGTCAAAAAGTTTGTGATAGATACCGTAAGGCATGCCGGCCCCAACCCCTGCCCACCGATTATCGTGGGGATAGGTATCGGAGGGACAATGGAGCGCGCCGCCTACCTGAGTAAGAAAGCGCTGCTTCGCCCCATCGACACAAAAAATCCCGACAACCGGCTCAACGCCCTCGAAGAGGAGCTTTTGGAGGCCATCAACCGGCTCGACATCGGTCCGGCAGGTTTTGGCGGCTCCACCACTGCGCTCGGAGTAAACATCCTTGTCGGCGCCACCCACATCGCGGGATTACCCGTTTCGGTAAACATCGGTTGTCATGCCACACGCCATGCCGCAGGCAGTTTATAAAAAACCAAACAGCAAGAAAAAGATGTCAGATAAAAAAATTTTGGAAGCACCCTTTACCGATGATGCGATACGTTCGCTCAGTGCCGGGGAGATGGTATATATTTCGGGGATCGTTTACACTGCCCGCGATGCGGCGCACAAAAGACTAACCGAGATGTTGCAAAACAACGAACCGATGCCTTTCGATTTCGGAGGGCAGGCGGTCTATTATGCAGGGCCGTGCCCTGCCAAACCGGGAAGACCTATCGGCTCGGTAGGCCCCACCACGGGTGGGCGCATGGATGCATACTCTCCGCTGCTGATGGAAAAGGGTCTCAAAGTGATGATTGGAAAAGGCTCGCGCAGCGCCGAAGTCGTCGAAGCGATAAAGAGGCACACCGGCGTTTATTTCGCCGCTATCGGCGGGGCTGCCGCCTTGATGGCGCAGTGTGTAAAGAGTTCGGAGCTTATCGCTTTTGAGGAGTTGGGTACCGAAGCTATCCGAAAACTGCATGTAGAGGAACTTCCCGTGATTGTTGCCATCGATTCTGCAGGAAATAACGTTTACGCAAGATAAAATCGGGAGGAAACAGATTCCAACCGCCTGAAAACGAAAAAGCCCCGATAATTTTTTTAAAAAAACAATTATCAGGGCTTTTAAACCGGTCGGGATGACTGGATTCGAACCAGCGACCACACGCCCCCCAGACGTGTACTCTAACCGGGCTGAGCTACATCCCGAAATGCGGATGCAAAAGTAATACATTTTTTTTTCTCCTGCAAATTTTACTTTTATTCTTATTTTCCCGGCGCCCATTTTGTGGGTTAAAATATTATTCTTTATTTTGCAGATAGAAACAAAACGACCCATAATGAGATTTACAGCGCAACAGATTGCTTCTTTTTTGAATGGTGAAATCATCGGCAATGCCGATGTTGAGGTGGACAGCTTCTCGAAAATCGAAGAAGGCAGACCCCACTCCCTCACCTTTCTTTCCAACCCGAAATACACCCCCCACATATACGAAACAAAGGCGGATATTGTATTGGTAAACAATGATTTTTTTGCGGAAAAAGAGATTTCGGCGACTTTGATCAAGGTTCCCGACGCTTACGCCGCGCTTACCCTTCTGCTCAGGATGGTAAACGATATTGTAAACCCGCCTCGTGAAGGTATCGAGCGTCCTTGCCACATTGCCGAATCGGCAAAAACGGGAAATAATGTTTACATAGGTGCGTTTGCTTACCTCGGAGAAAACTGCCAGATAGGCGACAACGTTCAGATTTACCCGCAAACCTATATCGGCAACAATGTAAAGATAGGCGACAATACCATTATCTACGCCGGAGCGAAGATTTACAAAGATTGCGTTATCGGGCAGAATTGCATCATTCATTCCGGAGCTGTTGTCGGCGCCGATGGTTTCGGTTTCAGTCCACAAGAGGGGGTTTATCACAAAATACCTCAATTGGGCAACGTCGTGCTCGAAGACGATGTGGAAGTGGGCGCCAACACGACGATCGACAGAGCCGTCATGGGCTCCACGATTGTCCGCAAAGGGGTGAAGCTCGACAACCTCATTCAGATAGCCCACAATTGCGAGATCGGGAGCAATACGGTGATGGCAGCCCAGGCAGGAATTGCGGGCTCGACGAAGATCGGCGAGAGCTGCGTACTGGGCGGCCAGGTAGGAATAGGCGGGCACATCACCATTGGCAGCAAAACCCAAATCGGCGCGCAATCGGGCATCATCAGCAACACCAAACCGGGTTCGGAAGTGATGGGTTCTCCGGCTATTCCGCTGAAAAGCTTCTTCAAATCGAGTATCATCATGCCCAAGTTGCCCGACATGTACCGCCAGATAGGCATGCTCGAGAAAGAGATTGAAGAACTGAAAAAACAACTCAACAGCGACAAAGACCGAGACGAAGGTTTGTCCTGCAAATGAGGTTTCTTTTTCCTGGGGAGATTATTCTCCGGGATATTTTTTTTGTCGGAATCCATTTTTTTTGCTCATTCCCAAACGAATATTGTTTTTCCCGTATCGGGCAGGGATTTATTTAAATAGAAATTAACGTTTTATTTTAACTTTTCATTTCAAAACATTGTATCTTTGCGGAGTTTATCACCTTTACAAATAATTAAATCGAAGTGAAACAAAGAACTTTAAAAGACAACTTTACACTCAAAGGCATCGGATTGCACACAGGATTAAATATTGAAGTATCTTTTTATCCGGCAGCCGAAGATCATGGTATTAAAATAATAAGAACAGACCTCGAAAATCAACCCGTTATCGAAGCATTGGCGGAAAACGTGGTGAACACGCAACGCGGGACGGTTTTGGGCACCGACAACGGCACTGTAACGGTAAGCACGGTAGAGCATGG
>JBGYGP010000002.1:0-4165 GCA_041820645.1 Proteiniphilum sp.
AGTTTTCGCATACGGGACGGATTCCCGCCGCAGCCGACGACATCGACTTAAACTATTTCAGATATTCCTTTGATGAATTTAAAAACTATTTAATGCCCTGATCATGAAAGTAAAAACATTCGTTTACCTGCTTCCCCTTTTGTTCGCATTGTGGAGCTGCAACGACCACCTGGAGTTTGCAAACAACGCCAAAGGCAATTTCGACGCATTGTGGACAATTCTGGACGAAAACTATTGCTTCTTCGAATATAAAAATATCGATTGGAGTACCGTTTACGACAAATACAGCAAGCGCATAAGCGCCGACATGAGCAACGACGCGCTCTTTCGGCTGATGAGCAGCATGCTCTCCGAACTCAAAGACGGGCATGTGAACCTGATTGCCGCACACGACATGACACGCTATTGGAACTGGTCGGAAGATTTTCCCGAAAACTTCGACTCCGCAATTCAGCAGAGCTATCTGGGCAGAGATTACGGCATTGCGGGAGGCATGCACTACCGGATTCTGGAAGACAACATCGGATACATCTATTACGGCAGCTTCTCGAGCGACGTGGGCGAAGGCAATCTTTCGCAAATCCTCAGCCGGATGTCCGTTTGCAAGGGCATCATTATCGATGTGCGCAACAACGGAGGCGGAAGCCTTACCAATGTAGAACGCATCGCATCGAGATTTTTCAACGAGAAAACACTCGTGGGATACATCGCCCACAAGGTCGGAAAAAAACACAACGATTTTTCCCAACTCTATCCCAGATATGTTTACAGCTCCAACAGCGTGCGTTATCAGAAAACGGTAGTAGTGCTTACAAACAGAGGCTGTTACAGCGCAACAAACGATTTCGTGAATGCAATGAAGCACGCGCCCAATGCCATTATCGTAGGCGACAGAACGGGCGGCGGCAGCGGTTTGCCCTTTTCTTCGGAACTGCCGAACGGGTGGTCCATCCGGTTTTCCGCTTCGCCCATGTTCAACCTCGAAAAAGAACATATCGAGTTCGGTATCGAACCCGATATTCAAGTGGCAATGAAACCCGAAGACAAGTCGAAAGACAAAGATACGCTTATCGAAACTGCACGGCAGATTATCAAAGCAAAAGAATAGAATCCGCACGCGGCACAGAAACCCCGCTCGCCGGATGATTGCCGCTTTGCAGGCAACGCAAAGCGGCAATCATCCGTATTCTTACGACACGCAGCGCCGAAAAACATCCGACTCCTCAATAGGTCTGCCTGACGTGTTTCACGGTAACGGGAGTTTTGTCGGCCGCTTTTAGTTCGGGCGAGGCAATTTCGATAACCCGCTCTTGTCCCGGAAGCAAATCCACGAAGTTGTCGGAAAATTGCGCGCCCTGGATGGGAATCTCTACGAAAACATCCTTTGCCAAAGCATTGCTTCGGAGCGTAACCGTATATTTCCCGTCGGCATATTTTACCGAAGTCTTCACCTCCGCCTGCGGCAGGTTGAGTTTATTCGGCCAGTAAAAGAAGTAGTCTTTGGTAGAGACCGTCTCCCCTTTTCCGTTGCTCAGCCAAGCGTGAATCATGGTGTTTGCCTTATCGGTTTCCGATACCGACAGCTCGGCAACGTCAAACGTTTTTACGACAACACTGCTGTTGGCTTTCGCCTGTACCTTTTCTTTCAGTTCTTTCACCACGCCTTTGGTAAAATCGACCACCTGAACCGTAAGCTGCAGGTTGTTCTCATCCGTAAGGAAATCCGACATGGTGTAGTAACTCAATCGGTTGTCCTTGAATTTTACCCCCAAAGCAAGCGGAGCGAGCACATCCCTCATGCGGTAGTGTTGCGCTTTCCAGTTGCCGTAGTAGTCGATGCTCGACCACGAAACCACCGGCCAGTCGTCGTTTATTTGCCAATAGAGCGCTCCCATGCAATACGGACGTCCGCGACGCATAGCTTCTACCGATTCCTCCATGCCGTTGCCCTGCATTACAAGCCCGATATATACGAAGTCTTCAAAATTTTTGGGCGGATGGTAATACATATCCATGTATTTTTTGATGAGCGAGTTTCCCGTAGAAGCTTTCTGGTGAATTTTCATCACATCGCTCTCCAAACTCCATTGGTCTTGGGGAGCAAAAGAGCGAATGGTTTTCATTTCGGGAAACGATTGGAAACCGAACTCACTGGCGAAGCGCGGCAAACGGTCGGCCATGCCCTCGAACGGGAGATGCCCGTACCACAATCCCCAATCGTGTACATCGCTGGAAGCGAATGTTTCGGGATTTCCCCAATTGGAGTCGTAGGGCGAACCGTGTATATAGCTTCGCGTTCCGTCCAATTCACCCACAAGGCCGGGAATCAAAGTGCGGAATATTTTATCGTACCCCTCGAACCATCCGGCGAGCACCGCGGCCGGATATTCTTTTTCCCATCCCCAATGCTGCAAGCCCTCTTCCACCTCGTTGTTGCCGCACCAAAACGCCAGCGACGCATGATTGCGAAGCCTTTTGATGTTGTAGCGGAGCTCTTCCGCTACGTTTTTCAAAAAAGCATCATCGGAAGGATAAGGTACGCATCCGAAAATGAAATCCTGCCATACCAGAATACCTCGTTCATCGGCTTGGCGGTAAAACTCTTCGGCTTCGTAAATTCCCCCGCCCCAAACGCGCACGAAATTCATGTTTGCAGCTTCGATGTTGTCGAAAATCTTTTGATAATAGGCATCGTTTTGTTGTGTGGTAAAAATCTCTCCCGGGATATAGTTGGCTCCTTTGGCAAAGACCGGTATATCGTTTACTTCAAAATAAAACGATTTGCCGTGTTCGTCGTCCTCTTGCACCAGACGCACCTTTCTCAAACCTATCCGTTGTGTTTTTTCGGCAATGAGTTGATTGCCGGAAGAGATTTTGGCAGTAAAATCGTACAGGTGTTGTTCTCCGAAATGTACGGGCATCCACCGTTGCGGATTATCGATCTCGAGCGGAACGGAAATCTTGTTCTCTCCGGGGGTCAATACCACTTGTTTCGAAACCGTTTTTCTCGCTCCTTTGCCGATGCCGTATTCAACCGCGACGGTTGCGTTTATCGCCTGCGGTTCAACGGAAAACACTTCCAGCAGATTATCCACCACCGCTTTTTCGGCGCAAACCGAAGTCTGTTTCACATAAAAATCATCGATCCGGGCCTTGTTGTAAAAACAGAGCGAAACGGGTTTCCAGATCCCCATCTGTACCATGCGGATACCCCAGTCCCAACCGAAATGGTAGGGCGCCTTGCGGTTGTAAATACTCACTTTCTCATCGCTATGATCGTTTCCCGCGGGATACTCGTATCCTGTGGTAATTCTTGCCGGATCCATCCGGGTAATGGGCGAAAAAAAACGGATGTAGAGGTTGTTGTCTCCCTCGCGAAGTATCTCTTTTACCGAAACTTTTTGTCCGATAAACATGTTTTGCGATTGCAAGATACGCGAACCGTTGAGAAAAACATCGGCATGGGTATCCAATCCTTCGAAGAAGATTACCGCATCGTCGTAACTCAGTTGTTCGGCATTCAGCGTGAAGGTTTTCTTAAAATCCCAATCTTCCCTCTCCGGCCATTGCACAAGCAACTCATTGGTACCGTAATAAGGGTCGGGAAGTACGTTGTGGCGTACCAAATCGCGCTGTATCGAGCCGGGAACCTCAGCAGCGTACCACTGGTTTTTGCCGGTTTGCGAAAAATGCCAACCGTCGTTCAACGAAACGGTTTGCTGTGCCGATAAAACAACCGGCAAACAGAACAGACCCGAAAGAAGCAGAAAGGAAAATTTTTTCATAACAAATGCGAATTTTATTTTGTATCATTATTTTATCGTTGCAAATATAGGGTTTTATTCCATAAAAAGAAAATCTTCGGCTCGCGGAAATTGCAGCCCGAACAAACGGCATGCCGCTTTTGCCGTTAAACTTCCGGTTTGGTAAGACATCGACATTAAATTTATTCATTGTATCGTTTTTTCGATTGAAATATTGTATTTTTGTTCGACGAAGGTAATGATTCGAAATAAGTAAATTATTTGACAAAATTTACCTGACGGTTGTATATAAAACAAAAACTAACTTTGCTTCAAGTGCAAAATTATCAGGTTACATACAGAAAGTTGTATCTGTTTTTCAGAGAAAAATGGAGTCTCGGAAATGTAGGGAAACTGCGCCG
>JBGYGP010000003.1:0-6538 GCA_041820645.1 Proteiniphilum sp.
AGTCCGAATTTGTTTATGCATGCCACCGAGTCTCCGCCTCCTACGAGAGAGAACGCCCCTTTTTGGGTGGCGTCGGCGATGGCTTCGGCTACGGCGCGTGAGCCTTTGTCGAAATTGTCGAACTCGAAAACGCCCACAGGACCGTTCCAAAGAATGGTCTTGGAGTTTTTGATGACATCGACGAATGTTTTTTCCGATTCGGGCCCGATGTCGAGGCCTTCCCAGCCGTCGGGAATTTCTTTTACGAGGGCAAATGCCGTGTTGGCGTCGTTGCTGAAGTTGTCGGCTATTTTCGCGTCCGTCGCAAGTACGAGGTTCACCCCTTTTCGTTTTGCCAGTTCCACGATTTCTCTTGCCAAATCCAGCTTATCGTCTTCTACAATCGAAATACCGATAGAGCCGCCAAACGCTTTAGAGAAGGTGTATGTCATGCCGCCGGCAAGTATCAGGTTGTCCACTTTATCCAGCAGGTTCTGAATGATGTCTATTTTTGTGGAAACTTTAGAACCTCCCATGATGGCGGTAAAGGGGCGTTGCGTGTCGTTCATCACTTTTTCCACGGCCGTAATTTCGTTTTGCAGGAGGTATCCGAAGAGTTTGTGTTCGGCATCGAAATATTCGGCGATAAGCGCGGTGGAAGCATGAGCGCGGTGTGCCGTGCCGAAAGCATCGTTCACATACACATCGGCATACGAGGCCAATCTTTTCGTAAATTCTTTCTGCGATTCTTTCACCTCTTTCTTCGCTTTGGCGATTTCTTCTTCGGATGCGTCTTCGGCTATGTTGCGCGGTTTGCCTTCTTCTTCGGCATAAAAACGAAGATTTTCGAGCAGGAGGGCTTCGCCGGGTTTCAGTGCGGCGGCTTTTTGTGCGGCTTCTTCGCCGACGCAGTCGTTTGCAAATTGTACGTCCGCACCCAGCAGTTGCGAAACGCGGGATAGGATGTGTTTCAGGGAATATTTATCGGTAACGCCTTTGGGACGCCCCAAGTGTGAGCCGATGATAACACTGCCGCCGTCTTTGAGTATCTTCTTGAGCGTAGGAATTGCCGCTCTGATTCTTGTATCGTCGGTAATGTTGAAATTTTCGTCGAGCGGAACGTTGAAATCCACACGAACAAACGCCTTTTTGTTGGCAAAATTAAAAGAATCCATTGTTTGCATAATAACCTTATTTATAGAAATTGTTTTGAAAGAAAAATTCCCGTGTTCGCAGATAGTGTAAACAGGGTACAAAGTTAACAAAAATGTCGGTTTCGTTGAAACGAATTCGATTTTTTTGAATGAGTTTTCCTTTAAACATGAAAATGTAAACCGAGAAATATTAAAATGAAAGCTTTTTTGTCTATTTTTGCGGGAAAATAGTTGGTATGATTAACAAAAATACGCGCGTCCTTTTGATTTACACCGGAGGAACCATCGGGATGACGGAAAATCTGGAAACGGGTGCCCTCGAACCTTTCAATTTTACACACTTGGAACTGAATGTGCCCGAAATCAAACGGCTGAACTTCAAAGTCGAAGTGCAGTTGTTCGACCCTCCTTTGGACTCCTCGGAAATTTCTCCGCAGAAATGGGTAGAGATGGTTAAGTTGGTCGAAGAGAACTATGCAAAATACGATGGTTTTGTGATTTTGCATGGAACCGATACCATGTCGTACACGGCATCGGCATTGAGTTTTATGTTTGATAACCTGACCAAGCCCGTGATTCTTACCGGTTCGCAATTGCCGGTGGGGAAGCTGCGTACCGACGGTAAAGAAAACCTGATTACTGCCCTCGAAATAGCTGCGGAAAAATACCGGGACGGAAGACCTGTAGTACCCGAAGTCTGTGTTTACATGCAGAATCTTCTGATGCGCGGAAATCGCACCGTTAAGGTAAATGCCGAAGACTTCAGCGCATTCAACTCACCCAATTATCCTTATCTTGCCGAGGCGGGCGTAGATATCCGGTACAACGATAAATTCATTCTGACGCCGGATTATTCGAAACCGACCTCGTTTCATTACGAATTGGACAGCAACGTGGCCGTGCTGACGCTTTTCCCCGGTATCGGAGAGAATCTTGTCAAAGCCGTATTGTCCACTGAAGGATTGAGGGCAGTTGTATTGAAAACATACGGTTCGGGAAATGCGTTGCGCGACAAATGGTTTGCGGATGCACTCATTCGGGCCATCGAAAACGGAATTGCCGTTGTAAACGTAACTCAATGTTTGGCTGGCAGGGTAGAGATGCATCGATACGAAACCGGACGCCACCTGCAGGAAGCCGGCGTGATCAGTGGTTACGATATTACTCCGGAAGCGGCATTGGCCAAACTGATGATTTTGTTGGGAAACAACCTCTCCTTGGCGGAAATAGCGGCTGTTTTTGAAGAATCTTTAATCGGAGAATTGACCAATAGATAATATTTATAAGACGTAAATTGTTGTAGACCTTGCTTTACTTGGTTTATTTAAAGTGCTTTAGCTTGCCGGCAAAACACAAAAGCGCTTTTTTTGCTTGACTGATTGATATTTTTTTAGTAATTTCGTGCGCAATTTCTTAACAAAGAGAGGGAGTTTCTCTACATTAATTATTAAAGATCATTTCATCACTATGGCTAAAGCAAAAAATTATTTGACCTGCGACGGTAATCAGGCTGCCGCGCATATCGCTTATATGTTTAGCGAAGTGGCTGCTATTTATCCCATAACACCATCCTCCACGATGGGCGAATATGTTGACGAATGGGCTGCCGCAGGTAGAAAAAACATTTTCGGACAACCGGTTTTGGTTCAGGAAATGCAATCGGAAGCCGGAGCGGCAGGCGCCGTTCACGGTTCATTGCAAGCGGGAGCTTTGACGACCACTTTCACGGCATCTCAAGGCTTGCTCCTTATGTTGCCGAACATGTACAAGATTTCGGGAGAACTGTTGCCCGGGGTTTTCCACGTATCGGCTCGCGCAATCGCGTCGCAAGCTCTTTCGATATTTGGCGACCATCAGGATGTGATGGCTGCGCGTCCCACCGGGTTTGCAATGTTTGCCACCGGGTCGGTGCAGGAAGTTATGGATTTGGCCGCAATAGCTCACTTGTGCGCAATTGAAAGCCGTGTACCGTTTTTACACTTTTTCGACGGTTTCCGTACATCGCATGAAATTCAAAAAATCGAAGCCCTTACAAACGAAGATTTGCGCCCGTTAATCAATCAAACGGCGCTTGAGGCTTACCGAAAACGCGCTTTGAGCCCCGACGCTCCCGTTACAAGAGGGACGGCGCAAAACGACGACATCTATTTTCAAGCGCGTGAAGCTGCCAATCCTTTCTACGAAAAAGTGCCCGAAATCGTGGAGTCTTATCTCGAAAAGTTGGCTGCGGTTACCGGGCGTAAATACGGCTTATTCGACTATTATGGCAGCGAAGATGCCGAAAGGGTTATTATCGCCATGGGTTCCGTTACCGAAACCATCCGCGAAGTGGTGGATCATCTGACCGCCAAAGGCGAGAAGGTGGGCGTTGTGGCGGTTCACCTGTATCGCCCTTTCAAGGCGGAAGCTTTCCTTTCGGTGATTCCGAAAACGGTTACCCGAATTGCGGTGCTCGATCGCACAAAAGAACCGGGTGCCACAGGCCAACCGCTGTATCTCGATGTAAAAGACTCTTTCTACGGAAAAGAAAATGCCCCCCGAATCGTAGGCGGTATTTACGGACTGTCATCCAAAGATACGACACCGAGCCAGATACTTTCGGTTTTCGAAAATTTATCGATGGCTCTTCCCAAAAACGATTTCACCATCGGCATCGTGGACGACGTTACTTTCAAATCGCTTCCCGTCAAAGAAGAAATTTCGATGGACGAAACCACTTACGAAGCCAAATTCTACGGTTTGGGATCGGATGGAACCGTTGGTGCCAACAAAAACTCGATTAAAATCATCGGCGACAATACCGATAAATACGTACAAGCATATTTCGCTTACGACTCCAAGAAATCGGGAGGTTTTACTTGTTCGCATCTCCGCTTCGGAGACAACAAAATTCGCTCGCCCTATCTGGTGAATACGCCCAACTTCGTGGCCTGCCACGTACCGGCTTATCTGCATCTGTATGATGTGACGAGAGGATTGAAGAAAAACGGCACCTTTCTGCTGAACTCGATCTGGCCGAAAGAAGAGGTGGCACAACATCTGCCGGATCATGTGAAAAAATATTTAGCGCAAAACGATATTAAGTTTTATATTATCAACGCGACCAATATCGCCAAAGAAATCGGTTTGGGCAACCGTACGAACACGATTTTGCAATCGGCATTTTTCAAAATCTCAAACATCATTCCTTACGAACAAGCCGTAGAACAGATGAAAAAATTCATCGTAAAATCCTACGGACGCAAGGGAGAAGCCGTTATCAACATGAACAACGCGGCAGTTGACCGTGGCGGAGAAGTGGAAGAAGTGTCCGTTCCGAAGGAATGGGCAAACCTTCAGGCGGGAGAGGTAGAGAAAGACAACGCTCCCGAATTTATCCGCAAAGTTGTTCGCCCGGTGAATGCGCAGCGCGGTTACGACCTGCCGGTTTCGGTATTTTCCGGAAGAGAAGACGGGACGTGGGATTCGGGAACCACCGCTTACGAAAAACGAGGTGTTGCAGTGTCGGTTCCCGTGTGGAATGCCGAAAACTGCATCCAGTGCAACCAGTGCGCCTACGTGTGTCCGCACGCAACAATCCGTCCGTTTGTCCTGGATGCTGAAGAACAACAAGGTCTTGGCGAAGGAGTGGATATATTGAAAGCTCAGGGAAAACAATTCGAAGGAATGGGATTCCGCATTCAGGTGGATGTGCTCGACTGTTTGGGATGCGGCAATTGCGCCGATGTTTGTCCGGGTAAAAAAGGTTCCAAAGCGCTCGAAATGGTTCCCATTTCCACACAGTTGGACAATCAGAAGAATTGGGAATACATGGTGGAAAAAGTGAGCAGCAAAGCACACCTGGTCGATACCAAACTCAACGTGAAAAACTCGCAGTTTGCTACACCGCTGTTTGAGTTTTCGGGCGCTTGTTCGGGATGCGGCGAAACGCCTTACATCAAATTGATTACCCAATTGTACGGCGACCGCATGATGATTGCCAACGCAACCGGATGCTCGTCGATTTACGGAGCTTCGGCGCCCTCCACCCCTTATACCAAAAACGAAGAAGGCAAAGGCCCGGCCTGGGCAAACTCGCTGTTTGAAGACAACGCCGAATTCGGGTTGGGATTTGTTTTGGCGCATACCAGCATGCGCAATCGTCTGAAAGACATCATGCAAAAAGCCATCGCATCGGGCGATTTTACAAGCGATCAAAACGCTCTGTTCGCTCAGTGGATTGAGAATAAAGAAAACGGCGAAGCGGTGAAAGCAATCTCCGCAAATATCGTCGAAACACTTTCGGGCTCTTCACACGAATTGGCAAAAGAGATTCTCTCCCTCAATAAATACCTGACCAAAAAATCGATTTGGGTATTCGGCGGAGACGGCTGGGCTTACGATATCGGTTTCGGCGGGCTCGATCACGTTTTGGCAATGGGGCAGGATATCAATGTTTTGGTGCTCGATACCGAGGTATATTCCAATACCGGAGGGCAGTCGTCAAAATCTACTCCGATAGCTGCCGTAGCAAAATTTGCCGCCGCAGGAAAACGTGTTCGCAAGAAAGACTTGGGCATGATTGCTGCCACCTACGGCTATGTTTACGTAGCACAAGTGGCTATGGGAGCCAATCAGGGGCAATATCTGAAAGCCCTGAAAGAAGCGGAAGAGTACAACGGGCCTTCGCTCATCATCGCTTATTCGCCGTGTATCAGCCACGGGCTTAAGAAAGGCATGGGTAGTGCCCAAGCCGAAGAAAAAGCGGCGGTGGATTGCGGATATTGGCAGTTGTGGCGTTACAATCCGGCTTTGGAAGCGGAAGGTAAAAATCCTTTCACGCTCGACAGCAAAGAGCCCGATTGGGATAAGTTTGACGATTTCCTGATGGGCGAAGTGAGATATACCTCGTTGGCAAAATCGTTCCCGGAAGAAGCGCAAGAGCTTTTCCAGGCTGCGAAAGAGAACGCCCAGTGGCGTTACCGTTCGTATCAACGCATGGTGAATGCCTCTTATGCGGAGTCTCTGTAAGCGGAGAGAGAATAAAAGAAAGTGATTGAAATTAGGTTCTGCCCCTTGCCCGTGGTACGGTGAGGGGCAGATGATTTCAGGACGGTGGGCGGCACAGCTCTCCGCCGTTGCGGCGCGAAACTTGCTGGCAGGCGACAACATCTCCTTGCGCCTGTTTTACAGTCTGGGCGGTTGTCGGGATGTTGCACGCCCTTCCCTGAAAGGGCAGAATTGAGTTGCCGCTTGGCGGCGTTTCCGGCGGTGTACTTTGCGATGGTTGCTATGTGAACAATATTTTTGCGAAGCAAAAAATTGATTATTGCTGCTCTCCTCCGAATTCCATCAGATAGGCTTTGATGAATTGGTCGATATCGCCGTCCATTACTCCCGTAACGTCCGAAGTTTGGTGGTTGGTG
>JBGYGP010000004.1:0-4979 GCA_041820645.1 Proteiniphilum sp.
CTTTTTTGCCATCTCTTTATCGAATGCGTAACGGAAGGTGTAATACCAACTTCCACCGACTTCGGTAACTTCGTCGCAAACAGCGGTCTGATCGACATGTCCCTGAACAATATGCCCGTCCAAACGGCCGTTCATCTTCATGCTCCGCTCCAAATTTACTTTGCTCCCGATTTTGAGTAGTCCCAGATTGGAGCGGTCGAGCGTCTCCTGAATAGCCGTAACCGTATAAGTATCGTCTTTGATGGAAACCACCGTAAGGCATACGCCATTGTGAGCGATGCTTTGGTCGATTTTCAATTCATCGGTAAACGAACACTTGAGGGTGATGTGCAAATTCCCTTTATCCTTTTCGAGAGCGACTACTGTGGCCGCTTCTTCTACGATTCCTGAAAACATAGTATGTTATTTTATTTTTTTGAAAATACAAAAGTAGAAAATTATTTTATATATCGTCTGATTAAGCTTGTCCACAAAAAATAGGCCTGAGGTGTGAGGTGAAGTCCGTCCGAAGTATATTGGGGGTTGAGTTTTCCGCGATCATCGACAAAAAAAGGATAAAGATTGATAAAGGCAACATCTTCATCCAGAGCCAACAACCGAAGGTCTTGGTTTAGGCTCTCCACCTGACTTTCTTTCCCGAGGAGCCGTTTGTACCGTGCAAAATCATTGTTAATCGGCAACACGCTTTGAATATGAATTTGAGTTTGGGGCGACCCCGACTTGATTGTCCGGATAATCTCTCTGTAGTTTTTCAGAATTTTCCGGTTCGGACGCGAAAGCGATATATCGTTGATGCCCGCCATGATAAAAAACTTGCGAGGCTTTGCTTCAACAATCTCTCCGATTCGGGCAAGCATGCCTTCGGTATTATCCCCCGATATTCCCCGGTTGGCGACATCCATATCGGGGAAATAGGCTTGCCACGCTCCGGCCTGCGTAATGCTGTTTCCAAAGAACACGATTTGTCCTTGCCGCAAGGGCTTTTCGGAAAAATTTTTCGTTCGGGATTTGTAGGTTTCGGTTCTGAAATCCTCCCGAATTTCGCGAGAAACTCCGCAAGCAGACACAAGTACGCAGAGAAACGAAAAACAAAAAAAATTCAGGCGTTTCATCCCTCAATTTTCTTCAATTCAGCCAATATCAAAGCTTTTGTTTCTTCCCTTACCGGCACAAGCGGCAACCGGAGTTGGTTTTTCAACATCCCTTTTATTGAAAGTACGCATTTTACGCCGGCAGGGTTTCCATCGATAAAAAGCAATCGGCACAACTCTTCGAACGAAGCATTCATCTGGGTGCGTGCTTCGTGTACTTCGCCATGCAAAGCCCGATGAACCATATTTCTCATTTCTTTTGGGAAAGCGTTTCCGAAAACCGAAATAACTCCAATTCCTCCGACGCCGATTACCGCTGTCGCGATGGTATCGTCTCCCGAAATAAGGCTGAAATGGGCAGGTGCTTTTTCGGCGATGCGCTGCATCTGTTGTAAATCGCCGGAGGCTTCTTTGACGGCAATTACATTCCTGAAAGCGTTGGCTATGCGCAGCGTTGTTTCGGCAGTCATGTTCACGCCGGTTCTCCCCGGTACGTTGTACAAGATAACCGGCACGGGCGAAGCTTTCGAAACAGCTTCGAAATGCCGGAAAAGGCCTTCTTGCGTCGGCTTATTGTAATAAGGCGTGATGGACAAAACGGCATCCACTCCGCTCAAATCGGTTGTTTTCAAGCGTTCTACCACGGCTGCGGTGTTATTTCCTCCAATTCCGGCGACAACAGGCAGTTTCCCGCCTATTTTTCGAACAACAAAACGGACAATTTCGTCCTGTTCCGGGATCGACAAGGTGGGGGTTTCGGCCGTGGTTCCCAAAATCACAAGGTAGTCGGTACCGCTGATCAGATGAAAATCGAGCAACTTATCCAAAGCGGAGAAATCAATCGAATTGTTTTCTGTAAAAGGAGTTACAAGCGCTACTCCTAATCCTCTAAACTGGGATTGCAACATGATCTATCGTTTTTATATTTAATGTTTTGTCTTGAAAGGACTTGCCAATCACAATAATAAATCGAAAAAGATTATTTCTTATCCGGAACGTGTTTGTACTTGAACAGTATCATAAACAGAAGGGCTACAACCAAGGCATATCCTGCGAAGATAAACCATACGGTAGGCCAGTCGCCGATAAGCAGGGATTTGACGTTTTCTCCTACATGAACTTCCGTCCAGCTGCAATAGCGGTTTACCACCCACTGTGCGCCCAATGTGCCTATCGTTGCCCCAATCCCATTGGTCATAAGCATAAACAGGCCTTGCGCACTGGCGCGGAGAGAACGGGGCGTTTCCTTATCGACAAACAGGGAGCCGGAAAGGTTGAAAAAATCGAATGCCACTCCATACACCAGCATAGACAAAATAAGCAACCAAACTCCGTTGCCGGGGTTTCCCAAACCAAAGAACGCAAAACGCATTACCCATGCAAACATGGCGATAAGCATTACCACTTTTATCCCGTATCGTTTCAAAAAGAACGGTATCAGTAGAATACAGAGCGTTTCGGAAACTTGCGAAAGCGATATCAGGACGTTGGAATGTTGTACGCCAAACGTATCGGCATACCCCGCCAGAGCCTCAAACCCGGCAATAAACGGATTGGCAAAGCCGTTTGTGATTTGCAACGAAACGCCCAAAAGCATCGAAAAGATAAAGAAAATGGCCATTTTCTGTTCTCTGAATAGCTTGAAAGCATCCAACCCCAGGGCTTGTGCCAGAGATTTTGCGGATCCTTTGGAAGCTACGGAAACGGCCGGCAATGTAAAGGCATAAGCCCCCAAAGCCACTCCGATAATTCCGCTCACGATAAATTGCCTGGGTGTTGTTTGAAATCCGAGAAGATCTATCAGCCACATGGTGCAAATGAAGCCGATGGTGCCGAAAATCCGAATCGGGGGAAACGCTTTTACCGTATCCAGGCCGGCTCCATCCAGTGCGCTGTAAGCCACCGAATTGGAAAGTGCCAGCGTGGGCATGTAGAAAGCAACGCTCATGGTATATAACGCGAAAAACGGCGCGAACTGCACAGCCGTTCCGCTTTGCATGCCGTAATATCCGGTTCCCAACATAAAAATACCGGCCAATAGATGGGATATTCCCAAAAGTTTTTGCGCCGGAATCCATCTATCCGCCACAATACCCAAAAGTGCGGGCATAAAAATCGATACAATGCCCTGCACGGAATAAAAAATGCCGATATGCGATCCCATGCCCGCGGGCCCCAGATAGCGGGACATGGATGTAAGATAAGCTCCCCAAACAGCAAATTGGAGAAAATTCATGATAATAAGCCGATACTTGATAGACATATTTTTAGTTTGTTTTATATTTTTCAGATTACATGTTCCGACAACTAAACGGGAACAAGCGAACAGATTACCTTTTCAGCCAAGGCGCGGGATTTATCTTATTCGTTTTTTGCCACAGTTGGAAGTGCATTTTCGAAAGCCCCGTATCGGGGTCGGTATATATGCTTCCGATAGATTGCCCTGTCTTCACCTTATCGCCCTGTTTTACATACAAATCGAAAATATTGGCATAAAACGTATAATAATCGCCATGGCGGATAATCACGCAGGTGTTGGAACCGGGGAAAGAGAATATTTTGGAAACCTCGCCGTCGAATACGGAACGAATGGCAGCTCCTTTCTGAGCCTGAATATCGATGCCGTTGCTATTGGTAGAGATGTTCCACTCGCTGTGCCGGTTTACCCCAAACTGTGAAACAATGGTTGCCGCTCCGGTAACCGGCATCGGTAATTTACCTTTGTTCGCGGCAAAATTTTTGGACAGATTAAATGCCTCGCTCGATGCCTCCGCGGTTTCTATTTTGGGTTCGGGCGCTTTGGACTCCGACTTAGATGCGGCAACTTCTTCTTCCTTGCTCTTTTCGGGCGTTGTTTTCTTGGTGGTTTTCCTTACCGCTTTTGCGGCGGCTTCATCGGCTCTTCTTTTGCGATCGGCTTCCAATGCCCGACGACGGGCTTCGGCCTCCCGCTCCTGACGTGCCACCTCTTCGGCAATCAATTTTTCTATTTGAGCATTGAGTTTTTGCGCCTCTTGTCGCTTGTTTTGCAACTGTTTTTGTAACTCCTTTTGTTGTCCCCGTGCCTCTGCTGCTTCCGCTTGACGTATGTTTTCCTCCTCTTTCAGTTTTTTCTCTTCCGATTGCAGGGAGGCGAGGGCTTTTTGCTTGTCGGTTTGTGTTTTTTCCAGCAAAGTTTTTTTGGTTTTCAGCTCCTCGTTTTTGGTTTTGATTCTTTCGGCTTCATCTTTTTGCCATTCCGAATAATTTCGCAAATATTGCAACCGCCGCAACAGCTCGCCCAACGATTTTCCAGAGAAGAGGAAAAACAGCTCGTTGCCGTTCATCCTGTTCATCTGCATCCGGCTAATGGCCCGCGCATATTTCTCTTTGGCAACCTGCAACTCCTTGTTCAACCGCTCGATGTCTCTGCTCAAGAGGTGCTGTTCTCTTTCCAGGGCGTTTATTTCGGCGCTTTGTAAGGAAATCATCTGTTTTCGTGAAACGATTTGTTTATTAATTAGGTTGATACGCTCCAAGATGGTGGCCGTCTGTTTTCTTACGCCGAGATAGAGCTTGTTGGTATTTTGGATATCTTCTTCCAGAATCCGTTGCTGCCTTTGCAAATCGGCTATCTGTTTCGTTTGCGGGTAAATTTCAACAAATAAAACGGTAAAAAGCAATATGACGACGGATCGTTTCATCTGAAAAAACTACATTTTGACAATAAAATCCAAAGCCTCCTGAAGAGAGACACGGTTGTAATTGGACGGTGCCGACATAACGAGCCGAAAAGGCTCATCCACAACAATATCGGCAAGGATAATCCCTACGTTGAGATTCCGGTTGGGGGTTGCGGCGACCACGTGCATCGTTGTCGGAAAAAACTGATTCCCGTTTTGGATTCGA
>JBGYGP010000005.1:0-3434 GCA_041820645.1 Proteiniphilum sp.
AACAAATCCGAAACATCCGAAACAAATCTTTGAAAGTCGAAATCGAGTCTTTTAGGCAGAAACAAAGAGGGAAAAGTGCGCGAACGGCCTCTCAGAAACGTAACAAACGTATTAGTCGCTGATCCCTAACCACAAAAACCGATAATCTGACACGATACATTATACGTTCTCTCAATGAACTACCCCGAAGCAAGCCTCGAGGAATTCTTTTGTTGAAAAATTTATACTTTTGCCATGTAGTGAATTATTTTTTATATTTTTGAATCAACAATGTAAATTGTGCCTTATCATGCGCGGATGAACAAAGTAGTTAAAAATACTGTCGAATTTGAGAATATCTATGTTTCTCATTATTCGAGAATGAAACGTTTTGCACAAGAATACGTTGTTCGTGAAGAGGATGCGGAAAATATTGTGCAGGATGTCTTTCTCGATTTGTGGGAGCAAGACCTTCTTTTGCTGACGCACACCAATCTCTTTGCTTATCTGTTTACGACGCTGAAGAACAGATGCATCGATTTTTTAAGGCACAAGACAATCGTACAACATACAGCAAAAAAGTTGCAGGACGATTACTCGAAGGCTCTGCAGATGAAGTTTCAATCCTTGGAAGCCTTCGATGAACAGTTGTTTTCCGAACCCGATATCGAAACAATTATTCAAAAAGCCATTGACAACCTCCCCGAAAGATGTCGCAGGATTTTTATCCTAAATAAAATCGAAGGGAAAAAACAAAAAGTAATCGCGCAAGAACTCAATATCTCTATAAATACCGTGGAAAACCAAATGGCAATAGCCTACAAAAAGCTAAAAGAGATGCTGAAAGATCACATCCCTTTACTTATCTTTTTGCTTGTTTGATTTTTTTATTTCCTTTTGGTGGCTTCTTCACGTTCGATCGTTAACTAATAAAATAGCTAAAGAATGGAGGAAAAACTCTCTAAATATTTCTCCGGTGAACTCGGACAGTTCGACACCGCCGAGCTGTTCAACGAGTTGCAAACGAACGAGCTCCTGCAGGAGGAATTTGTACGTATGCAGAACATATATGCGCTTATGCACTTATCCGAATCTTCAACAAATAAATCGGAAGGCAGGCGAGGTTATCAACAATTCCTACATCAATTAAAGACAAAAAAGCGACAAAAAACTGTTCGGCTGGCCGTGCGATATGCAGCAACAGCGCTTATACTCATCGCCTCCACTTTTTTCGCCACCCGATATTCTCTCACAAATAACGGTAGTAACAGCGAGATAAACACATTGGTTGTTCCTGCCGGACAACGGGCACACCTGACGCTGCAGGACGGCACCTCAGTGTGGTTGAACGCGCAATCCACCCTCACTTATCCGGCCCGTTTTTCAGGAAGATCGCGCCGGGTGACTGTCTCCGGAGAAGCATATTTTGATGTGGTAGAAAATTCAAAAAAACCCTTTATAGTCTCTACACAGAACATGGAGATGAAAGTGCTCGGAACCCAATTCAATGTGTACAGCTATCCCGAGGCCGGATACATCAGAACCGACTTGGTAGAAGGTTCGCTCATGGTGTACAGCAAAAAATCACCCAAGTCGAGCGTAACACTGAAACCCAACGAACAGGTTACCATCAAAGACGGAAAAATGGTTATAGGGAGAGTGAAAAGTCGTGATTATTTTCTTTGGAAAGAGGGAATTTACACATTTGAAGATGAAACGTTGTCGAGTATTATTGAAAAACTTCAACTCTATTACGACGTAAAAATAATTGTGAAATATCCTGAAATTTTTAATGTTCGCTATACCGGAAAATTCCGACAACGTGATGGTATTGACGAAATTTTGAGAATAATACAGAAAATACATAAATTTACGATTCAAAAAGATATTGAAAACAACATTATAACGCTTACGAAATAGTATTTATTCCAACCTATTTAAAACCTGATTGCCTATGATATAAAATGAAAGAAACATAATAAAAGCGATAAGTGTTGGCGCACTTATCGCTGAAAAAGAAAGCAAATACCCGATAAATAGTTAGTATTCACTTAACAATGCAAAAGTATGAAAATAAAACTTCTAATATCAAACAAATTTATAAAGAATAATATCCTTAAAGATTTATTTAGAGTAATGAGAATCGTTTTAATTTTTTTATTCGTATTGTCGTTCCAATTGATTGCCCATACCTCCAAAGCACAAGACGCTATTATAAGACTAAAAAACAACAAAGTGTCCATAAGGCAGTTAATTAACGAAATCGAAAGTCAAACCGAATATCTGGTCGTTTACAGTAATAGTGAAGTAAACACCTCACGCGAAATAAACCTCAAAAACAAAACGGATAAAGTTTCGGAGTACCTGAACCAAACGTTCTCAGGTACAGATATCGGTTACGATTTTGAGAAAAACTATATTGTCCTTTCGAAGAAAGCCCAGCAAACCGCAACTACAATTACAAATTTGGCTCAAACTCTTCAACAGCAAAGAAAAACCGTAAGGGGTACCGTTACCGATTCTAACGGGGAACCCGTTATCGGAGCAACAATTGTTGTAAAAGATAACCCTTCGCAAGGTACAGTTACCGATATTGACGGCAATTTTATTTTGTCCAATCTACCGGAAAACAGTGTGTTGCAAATCACTTACGTGGGGATGAAACCGCAGGAAGTTCCCGTTATTGGAAGAACAACTGTAAATGCAGTCTTGCAAGCAGATACAGAACTGCTTGATGAGGTAATAGTTGTTGGCTATGGTACTCAGAAGAAAGCTAATCTCACTGGGGCCGTGTCAAATGTTTCATTGCCACAGATGGAAAAGCGTACCGTTGGACAAACCTCATTGGCATTACAAGGGTTAGTACCCGGGGTAACCGTCACGCAACGAAGTGGTAAACCGGGAGGTGATGGAGGCATTATCAGTGTTCGCGGTAAAACTACTATTGGGAACAACGATGTTCTTGTACTGATTGACGGGGTTGAATCCAGTATTAACTCCATTGACCCTAAAAGTATTGAATCAATATCGGTACTAAAAGATGCTGCTTCTGCCGCCATCTACGGTAACCGTGCAGCGAACGGAGTGATTCTTATTACAACAAAAAGGGCTGAAGATGGAAAAGCCTACATTTCATTTAACAGTTATGTAGCTAAAGGAGTTCCCACAAATGTTCCAAAGTATGTCGGCGCGGTTGACTTTATGAAATATATATCTATTGCCAAACGTGCAGTGGGCATGACGCCCGAATATTCGGAAGAATACATAAAGGAATATGAAGCAGGGGTTGCCAGAAACGATCCCAATTATCCGGATGTGGATTGGTTTGACGCAACTACAACCAATAACGGCTTAATAACAAACAATTTTGTTACTGTCAGTTTGGGAACACCTCAACTCAAATCACTTGCTCAAATTGGCTATATGTCTCAGAACGGGATCACAGAAAACACAAA
>JBGYGP010000006.1:0-3673 GCA_041820645.1 Proteiniphilum sp.
GGGGGTAAAAATGAGTTGGAGCTATTTTCGCAACACAAGGAAAGGGTCAAAAACGAGTTGGAGCTATTTTCGCAACACAAGGAAAGGGGTAAAAATCGATTTTGAGGTGTTTCCGCAACTTGCGGAAAGGGGGGCTGCCTCGTTTTGAGACAGCCCCCCTTTTTCAGGGTTACTGCGCCTTTTGTTCCTGCTCGATGATTTCCATCCCCCGCAGGATGGCTTCTTTGTTCATCGGGAGCAAGTTGTGGTAGCGTTCGGGAAGAGATTTTTTCAATCCGGCCATCACATTCTCGAGTTCCACCATGGGCGAAATTTTCAACAATCCGCCCAGGATAATCATATTGAAGACTTTGGTATTGTTCATCCTCATCGATTCGTCCATCGCATTGATTCGATAGATATTGATGTCTTTCCGTTCCGCTCCGCGGTGGATGCCGTAGTTGTCGTAAATCAGAACTCCGCCCGGCTTGATTTTCGATTCAAACTTCTCGAGCGAAGGTTGGTTGAGCACAATCGCCACATCGTATTGGTTCAAAACGGGTGAACTGATGGGCGTATCGCCGATGATTACCGTAACGTTGGCCGTTCCGCCACGTTGTTCGGGGCCGTAAGCGGGAAACCACGAGACCTCTTTATTTTCCATGATTCCGGAATAGGCCAGGATTTTACCCATTGATAAAACGCCTTGTCCGCCAAATCCTGCTATAACTATTTCGTGTGTCATAATATATTGATGTGTTTTTAGATATTTTTCAAATCTCCGATCGGATATACCGGAAACATGTTTTCCACCATCCAGTCGTTGGCGGCGGCAGGTGTCATCTTCCAGCCCGAACTGCAAGTAGAAACGATTTCCACAACCGAAGTGCCTTTGTTTGCCATTGCATTTTCAAAAGCGAGTTTTATCATTTTTCTTGCCTTTCTTACGGCGGCGGCGGTGTGCACGCTTTGGCGCGTAGCCAGACAAACGCCGTCGAGCAACGACAATAAGTCGAGTATTTTCAGGGGGTTTCCCATCGACATCGGGTCGCGGCCGTCGGGGCTGGTGGAGGTTTTCATCCGGTCGAGCGTAGTGGGAACCATCTGCCCGCCCGTCATTCCGTATATCGCATTGTTGATAAAGATGATAGCAATATTTTCGCCTCTGTTGGCAGCGTGAATGGTCTCTGCCGTTCCAATCGCGGCCAGATCTCCGTCTCCCTGATAGGTGAAGACCATTTTGTCGGGGTTAAGTCTTTTTACAGCTGTCGCCAGTGCGGGAGCGCGGCCGTGAGCGGCTTCCTGCCAATCGATATCGAGGTATTTATACGCGAAAACGGCGCATCCTACGGGAGCAATGCCGATGGTTTTTTCCTGAAGGTTGAGCTCTTCAATTACTTCGGCTATCAGTTTATGAACCACGCCGTGCGAACAACCCGGACAGTAGTGCATGTGAGTATCGTTCATTAGCCGGGGCTTGGCATAGACCAAGTTTTCGGGACGTATTATCGTGTCAGTATTCATAATTTTAACGTTTAGAGAATCTGTAAACAAAATAACAAACTATTGCCATAGCAGCCACAATCCATGTGTAGGTCATGTTTTTGCCGGAGGCAAAATAAACCACTATCGTCAATATGAAAAAGAGAAGAAACAGGGTAGAAAACAGTTGTTGTATCTGATGTTTGTCCATACCGCGGATTTTATTTTATCACCTTTTCCTTCAATGCATCGAGAACGCCATCGGGAGTCGGAACAATTCCACCCAAACGGCCGTAATGTTCCACACCTATTTTTCCGTTCACAGCCAGACGAACATCTTCGACCATCTGGCCGGCATTGAGTTCTACGGTAAGCATTCCTTTTACCCTGTCGGCGTATCGGGCGATGATCCCGGAAGGGAAAGGCCACAAGGTGACAGGCCGCAGCAGCCCTACCTTCAATCCTTCTTCCCTGGCCAATTCGATGGTTTTCTGACATACGCGGGCTGCCGAACCGAAAGCGACAAGCAGATAGTCGGCATCTTCGCAGGCAATTTCCTGATAGCGTACTTCGTTGTTTTCTATCTCCTTGAATTTTGCCTGAAACCGTTCGTTGTTTTTTTCCATAAGCGTAGGCTCCATTTCGAGCGAAGTGATGATGTTGGGTGCTCTGTCGGGAGTTTTGCCGAGAGTAGCCCACGGGCATTGTTCGCGAATCTCCTGTTCGGTGCGGCGGCGACGAAATGCCGGCAGTTTTACCTTTTCCATCATCTGGCCGATAACGCCGTCGGTGAGTATCATGGCCGGATTGCGGTATTTAAACGCCAACTCGAAGCCCAAACCTACAAAATCGGCCATCTCCTGAACCGAGTTGGGAGCCAGCGTAATCAACCTGTAATCGCCATGACCGCCGCCTTTCACGGTTTGAAAATAATCTGCCTGCGAAGGCTGAATAGTTCCCAAACCGGGACCGCCCCGCTGTACATTCACCAGCAAGCAGGGCAATTCGGCGCCTGCGATGTAGGAGATGCCTTCTTGCTTGAGGCTGATTCCGGGACTCGACGAAGAGGTCATCGAATATTTTCCGCACGCCGCGCCGCCATATACCATGTTGATGGCGGCAACCTCACTCTCGGCTTGCAAAACCACCATGCCGGTAGTTTTCCAGGGAGCTTCGTCCATCAAGGTTTCAATAATTTCCGATTGGGGAGTGATAGGGTATCCGAAATAACCATCCACTCCGTAACGAATTGCCGCGTGGGCAATGGCTTCGTTACCTTTCATCAATACTATGTCTTCTGTCATAACCTGTTCTTTTTTTTCGGGATGTTGATAATTTCGAGCGAGGCTCAATCGTTTTTTTTCCGATAGACTGTCAATACTCCGTCGGGACAAACCGTCCCGCAATTTGCGCAACCTATACAATCGTCGGGATTTTTCATATACACATAGTGATACCCCCTATCGTTCACTTCGCGCGGTTGCAATTCGAGAACGTGAGTAGGACACGAAACAACACACAAATTGCAGCCTTTGCATCTTTGGCTGTTTACAACAACATAACCTTTTACTTTAGCCATTAGATTTAATCTTTTTGATTTTTTTTATTCGACGACAAAAATACGAGTTTGTTTTGTAAGAAATGAATTTAAAAGAGTTAATTTTTCAATCTTTATACCTTCAGATAATCCTAATATTTAGGAAGATAGAATCTTTTTCGGGGCTTTTCCTTTCAAATACGCTTTTTCTTTTCGGGAAATTTTGAAAAACATTCGAAATCGCAACTTTTTAATTTCAATTCATCATTTCGTTTTCCCCTCGAAAAAAATCTTCCTCTTGCGCAAACACCGGCTGAGAACTAATTCCCGGTTTCGGGAAAACGATACTTCTCTATATGAACTTTCTCCCAAAGAAGAGATGCCTCTTCCGCCGGTTTTTTATCTTCCGCCTTTTTACCGAAGGCCAATATGCACAACACGTCCAAAGGAGCAGGCACATCCAGAAACTCGTTGAGGTATTCACCCGAAGCAATCGTTTCGGAAAATAGCCGGCCGCGAACCTGCACCCAACAACTCCCTATCCCGAGACTTTCCGCCTGCAACTGCATGGCCAGGGCGGCAATAGAAGCATCTTCTATCCACGTATCGCTTACAAGAGGATTCCCCAATACCGCAACGGCCAAAGCCGCATTTTCGATAAACCGGCAACCATGA
>JBGYGP010000007.1:0-3181 GCA_041820645.1 Proteiniphilum sp.
GCAGTATAAAAGTAGGTGAAAGCAATAATCAGCAACGCAAAAATGAAATTATACCAAAAACTGGTGTAATTCATCAACGACGCCCAGAAGCCGCCTCCGTCGCGAGCCGAAAACTGCGCAATGGTAATCGGGATAAACATGATTGCCTGCGCAAAAATAATAGGCATCACGTTTGCGGCATTCACTTTGAGCGGAATGTACTGACGTACGCCACCGTATTGTTTGTTGCCCACGATACGTTTCGCATATTGTACGGGAATTTTGCGAGTGCCTTGCACCAATAAAATAGCTCCGGCGATAACAACCATAAGGAACAACAGCTCAAGCAGTAAGAGTACCAGTCCTCCCGGAGCATTAAGCAATCGGTCAAATTCGGCAACAAGCGAATGAGGCAAGCGGGCAATAATACCTATCAAGATGATAAACGAAATACCGTTTCCGATACCTTTATCCGTTATTCTCTCTCCGAGCCACAACACAAACATGCTACCGCCGGCAAGAATAACAGTGGAGGGCAATACCCAATTCCAGAAACCTCCGGGAATGGCCGCACCCAAAGCACCGTAAATATAAGCCGGCCCTTGGATAAGCAAGATTGCCACTGTCAGGTACCGGGTGTATTGGTTCATTTTGGTGTGGCCGCTTTGCCCTTCACGCTGCAATTTCTGAAAGTAGGGAACCGCAATACCCAACAACTGCATCACGATGGAAGCGGAGATATAGGGCATAATACCCAACGCGAAAATAGAAGCGTTTGCAAAGGCTCCTCCCGAAAACATATCGAGCAAACCGAGCAAACCACTACTGGCGTTTGCCTGCAAGGCTTCGAGCGCTTCGGGATTAACTCCCGGAAGAACCACAAAAGAACCAAATCGGTAGATCGCAATAAATAATATGGTTGTAAGAATTCTCTTGCGGAGATCCTCTATTTTCCAAATATTTTTTAACGTTTGTATAAATCTCATTTTATTACAATTTTACGGCTGTCCCCCCTGCGGCGGTTATTGCTTGTTCCGCCGATTTGGAAAAAGCGTGGGCTTCAACTTCGAGTTTGGCTGTCAAAGTACCCCTACCGAGAATTTTCACAGTGTGCTTCGGAGCAATAATACCTGAATTGATAAGTACATTCAAGTCAATTTTTGACAGCTTCTGATTATCTGCCAATTCTTGCAGGGTATCCAAATTAATCGCTTTGTATTCAACTCTGTTGAGCGGATTGAAGCCAAACTTGGGCAGACGACGTTGCAACGGCATCTGACCTCCTTCAAAACCGATTTTCCGTGAATAACCTGATCTCGATTTTTGTCCTTTGTGACCTTTTGTAGAAGTGCCACCTTTTCCAGAACCCTGTCCGCGTCCCAATCTTTTACGTGTTTTGGTAGCGCCTTCTGCGGGTTTTAATTGCGATAAATCCATTTTATATATCTTTTTTATCGTTTACTAACTTAATTTATTCCACAATGGTAACGAGGTGGTGAACTTTGTTGATCAATCCTCTGATGGAGGGAGTGTCTTCGTGCTCAACTACTCGGTTCATTTTTTTAAGTCCAAGCGCATCTAACGTCAGTTTTTGAACTTTAGGACAATTGATTCTACTTTTTGTTTGTTTAATTTTTATTGTAGCCATTTTCTCAATTTCTCCTTTTTTATCCGTTAAACACTTTTTCCAAACTTATACCTCTGTTTTGAGCGACCGTAATGGGGTCTCTCATTTCACACAAGGCTTCGATGGTAGCCTTTACCAGGTTGTGTGGATTGGATGAACCTTTCGATTTCGCCAATACATCGGTAATGCCAACGCTTTCCAATACTGCGCGCATAGCGCCGCCGGCTTTTACTCCGGTTCCGGTAAAAGCGGGCTTCAAGAATACTCTAGCACCGCCAAAGTTTGCTTCTTGCTCATGAGGGATTGTTCCTTTATAAACGGGAACTTTTACGAGATTTTTCTTAGCAGCTTCAACCCCTTTGGCGATGGCGGCGGTTACTTCACCGGCTTTGCCCAATCCCCAACCAACAATACCATCTTCGTTTCCTACAACAACCATAGCGGCAAAAGTGAACGTGCGACCGCCCTTTGTTACTTTGGTAGTACGGTTAATGGCCACCAATCTGTCTTTCAATTCTAAATCGTTTGTCGATTTTACTTTTTTATCATTACCTGCCATAGTTGTTCAAAATTTAAGTCCTCCTTTACGAGCTGCATCGGCTAAATCCTTGATGCGCCCATGATACAAATATCCGTTTCTATCGAAAGCAACTTTCTCTATTCCAGCCTCTTTTGCATTTTTAGCAATCATCTCTCCCACTTTGGCTGCAATTTCTTTCTTAGGCAGTTTGTCTTCGATTTTCAACGAAGAGGCGGAAGCAAGAGTTTTGCCGGAAACATCATCAATAACTTGAGCATAAATTTGCTTGTTACTTCTGAACACAGAAAGGCGTGGACGTTCTTGAGTTCCACTGATTTTACCGCGAACACGGGTTTTTATTTTTAATCTTTTTTCTGTCTTTGTCAACATAGTCATTTCAAAATTTATGTAAATTATTTACCGGCAGTTTTTCCGGATTTGCGACGTATTTGTTCACCTACGAAACGGATACCTTTGCCTTTGTAGGGCTCGGGTTTACGGAACGAACGGATTTTTGCACAAACCAAACCCAACAATTGTTTATCGCAAGATTCCAAATAAATCATCGGGTTTTTGTTTCTCTCCATTTTGGTTTCCACTTTTACCTCGTCGGGCAATTGCATGAAGATGCTGTGTGTAAAACCGAGTGTGAGTTCGAGAATTTGTCCTTGATTCGATACGCGGTATCCAACGCCGACAAGTTCCAACTCTTTACGAAAACCTTCCGATACGCCTATGACCATATTGTTAATCAAAGAACGATATAAGCCGTGCATGGCACGGTGTTCTTTGCCGTCTGTCGGACGGGTAACGGTTAATACGCCGTTCTCGATTTCGATCTTGATATCGGGATTAACCTGTTGTTTCAATTCTCCTTTTGCCCCTTTCACGGTAACGATATTATCATCGCTGATAGAGATATTAACACCGGAAGGCAGGTTTATGGGTAATTTTCCTATTCTTGACATAATTATCTATTCCTCCTTCACTTTAATATACATAACACAATACTTCCCCACCCACTTTTTGTTCACGAGCTTCCTTATCGGTCATTA
>JBGYGP010000008.1:0-3548 GCA_041820645.1 Proteiniphilum sp.
CTCCAAGACCATTCTTTGGAATGGCCCTGTGGGCGTTTTCGAGTTCGACAATTTCGACAAAGGCTCACGCGCTGTAGCCGAAGCCATCGCCGATGCCACCCAAAAAGGGGCGTTCTCCCTCGTAGGAGGCGGAGACTCGGTGGCATGCATAAACAAATTCGGACTAGCCGACGAAGTTTCTTATGTTTCAACGGGTGGTGGCGCTTTACTCGAAATGATCGAAGGGAAAGTGCTCCCGGGAATCAAAGCGATAAGAGGATATTGATATGCAACAGACCGCACGAAAAAACTTCGTGCGGTTTTTTCTTTTTTATACGAACCGATTCGGTAAAAACAATGGATAAAACCATGCAACACAGTATAGGGACGACACATGACGACGCATCTGAAAACACCGACATACCGAACAGCTTTCCGACAGGTATTGCCTTTGCATACCGTTGGAGGAATTACCAGCAACGCATACTCGATGAACTGAATCCCAAGTTGACCGATAAACACCTGCACATCGTTGCCCCGCCGGGATCGGGAAAAACGGTGCTGGGGTTGGAAGTAATGTTACGGCTAAATAAGCCAACGTTGATTCTGGCTCCCACATTGGCCATCAGAGATCAATGGGCGCAACGTTTTTGCGAACTCTTTCTGAGAACGACACAAGAACCCGATTGGATTTCAAAAGATATCAGAGAGCCCCGCCTCATTACAATCGTCACTTATCAGGGGCTGCACGCCGCTTGTAACAGACAGCCCGACATGCAAGAAAAGCTCCTCAACGCCATTGCAAAAAAACTGAAAAAGAAAAATACGGGCACCCTCATTCTGGATGAAGCCCATCACCTGAAAAACGAGTGGTGGAAAACACTCTATTCGCTGAAAAACAAGCTCGCCCCGACAACCGTAGCCCTGACGGCCACCCCTCCTTACGACTCTACCGCTTTGGAATGGCAGCGGTATATTGACATGAACGGGGCTATAGACATGGAAATATCCGTTCCCGAACTTGTTTTCGAGAAAGATCTCTGTCCGCATCAGGACTATTTGTACCTTACCTTTCCCAATCGTAACGAATACGAACAACTAAACCGATACAGAACAAATATCGATAACCTGTTTGAGGAAATAAAGAACGATGAAACGCTGGCGGAAGCAATCGAAAAGCACCCCGTTTGGAACGCCCCTCTGCAACACACGGAATGGATATACGACAATCTGTCGTATTATTCGGCGATGCTTATCTTTCTGCATCATAATCAAAAAGAGATTCCGCCCGTGCATCTCGAAATAATCGGCGATAAAGACATCCAGATTCCTTCCATGGATTACGACTGGATGGAAATTTTGCTGAATTTTTATCTGTATGCGGAAACGGTTCATTTTGTCGATTACGAGAGCCACAGAGAGAAATTGGAAAATCGGCTGCGACACTACGGGGCTATCGAAAAAAAGGAGATAAGTTTTTTATACAATCGGAGAATAAACAGACTGCTCACGGCGAGCATCAGCAAACTCGAAGCCATAAAGGAGATTGTCGGGTTCGAATACCGGCAGCTCGGCAAGGAGCTAAGGATGGTCATCCTGACCGATTATATCCGCAAGGAGTTTTTCGAAAGCGCAGACGCAGACAACCTGCAATTAACGAAAATAGGGGCAGGTTCCATTTTCGAAATACTGCGCCGAACGAATGATTCCGGCCGAAAAATCGGTGTGCTCACAGGCACCGTCGTTGTCTTGCCCGCATCGGCATGTCCGGCTCTTCAAGGTTTGGCGGAAGAGCAGGGCATGGAGAAAACATCTTTTTCGCCTCATCTTTCCGATGCGAATTATGTTATCGTTCATCAGACAAATGAAACAAAACATAAAATCGTTTATATGATGACGAAACTTTTCCAACAGGGCGAAATCGAAATACTCATCGGGACAACCTCTCTTTTGGGAGAGGGTTGGGATGCACCGGCCGTGAACTCGCTGATTCTGGCCAGTTTCGTAGGCTCGTTTGTCCTTTCGAATCAGATACGCGGAAGGGCTATACGCGTACAACGTGGCAACAGCAACAAGACCTCGGCCATCTGGCATCTGGCCTGCATCGACCCTACGCAATCCTCCGGCGGCGAAGACATGGCGCTGATGAGAAGACGATTCAAGAGTTTTGTGGGTATTTCGGCAGGTCATTTTTTGTCTATCGAAAACGGTATAGACCGCCTGCAACTGCCCCCCCTTCTCAACCGGCAGAATCTGGTGGAGCAACACAACGCCTTCACTTTTGCCTGCGCTGCCGAAAGGAGTTTGCTCGAAGAACGCTGGCAGCAGGCCATACGACAAGGCGCGATGCTTATCGAAGAAATAAAAATTCCGCTTAAAACCGAGAAGGGGCAAGAATACCGCGCCGCAAAAAGGATGTATCTGGAAAAAACAATCGCAGGAGCCTTCGCGACTCTCCTTTCGGCGATAGCGGGCTTTTTCGGCGATAATCTTTTGGGATTGCTCCGGAAGATGAGATACATAAGTTCGTGGCGGGAGTTTTGGTACATACTGGCAGGCATAGGGATTATGGGAGGCATATACTTCGGGCGAAGCACTTACAAAACACTCAGGCTCTACCTGAAATACCGGGATATTGCCAAAGACATCCGCCGGATAGGCGTAGCCCTGCTGCATACGATGAAAGAAACGGGTACGATACAAAGCAACCTTTCTTCGTTGGAGGTCGTATCTTCCCAAGACGAATATGGGGCGGTCTATTGCCACCTCAAAGGCGGAACGACTTTCGAACAATCGTCTTTCATAAATGCCTTGCAGGAAATAACAGGCCCCGTAAACAACCCGCGTTACATAATAATAAGAAAAAGCAAATTCATGCAGGTGTTGAAACAACGCGATTATCATGCCGTACCCGAATCGATAGGCCGGAACAAAAAGCAGGCGGAATATTTCGAAAAACAGTGGAAACAACATGTAGGCGCCTGCACCCTCGTCTATACACGCAACATAGAGGGCCGCAAACTCATACTGAAATCGAGGCTACATTCACTTGCTTCGCAACTCGACGAGTCTCCCGAGCTTATAAACAAATGGAAGTGAAATAAAATCCTTTCGCTTACGCTCAAACAGCTTTCGTTCTCGACGCACGCTGCGCGCAGCGGGTACCCTGTCTCTCCACTCGATGCCTTCGGCAGCGCCCCGCGCAAGCGGCAAAAAACAGCCGTCTCAAATTGAGACAGGCTGAAAAAAGGAGAAACGGCACCGTCTCAAATTGAGACAGGCTGAAAAACAAAAAAATGATACCGTCTCAAATTGAGACGGGACGAAAAACAAAAAAAGCGAAGCTGTCTCAAATTGAGACGGGACGAAAAACAAAAAAGCGAAGCTGTCTCAAATTGAGACGGAGAGAAAAACAAAAAAGTGAAGCTGTCTCAAATTGAGACGGGACGAAAAACAAAAAAGTGAAGCCGTCTCAAATTGAGACGGGGAGAAAAACAAAAAAGCGAAGCCGTCTCAAATTGAGACGGATAAAAAACCGAAAAAAACAACCTAAACAACAATATCGCCAC
>JBGYGP010000009.1:0-2882 GCA_041820645.1 Proteiniphilum sp.
ACCCGGCTATTGACAGCGAGTGTTTTACGGCTCCTCTTTTAGCGTTAGGAAAGTTTATCGGGCATCAATGATAAAATATCGTTCGTAAAATTCAAAACAGTTTCTCAGTTGATGAAAAAAAAACGGATAGAGAGAGGGAACGATTTTTCCACCCAGATACATTTGGAATATTGACCTATAAAGGCCACGGAGAGTTTATCCGGTTCCCTCTCTTCATAAAGACGATGATGGGGTTGCTCCGGTTTTTTGTTTTTCCGATTTTGAGAATTCATATTTATTGTAACTTATGCGGTTGTCATTCAAAACGAAAAAACATTCTGTTTATTATCCGTGTTCCGCTAAAATTTAGCCCCGTTTGCGGGAGCTGCATTCATTCTCATCGAATCCCGAAGTCTATCTCCAACTGCTTTTCCGACAGATTGAAACTTCTGCGGTGATGTTCTGTGATTCCGTGTTTTTTTATCGCTTCGCGATGTTTTTTTGTGGGGTATCCTTTGTTTTGTTCCCATTCGTAAAGAGGGAATTCGTTGTGAAGCCGTCTCATGTATTCGTCGCGATATGTTTTGGCCAACACAGACGCCGCGGCAATGGATAAATATTTTCCGTCGCCTTTCACGATACAGGTATGCGGAATATCGCCGAACGGCCGGAAACGGTTGCCGTCCACCAAAATATGTTCCGGTATCACGGTCAACTTCGTCAATGCTTTGTGCATGGCTTTTACCGATGCCCAAAGGATATTTATCTCGTCGATCTCTTGGGGGCTGCACATCTCAACGGCAAAACACAAAGCATGCTGTTCGAGCATCGGACGAAGCACGTTTCGCTCTTTCTCGGTAAGTTGTTTGGAATCGTTGAGCAATTCGCATTGAAAATGGGGCGGTAGAATAACTCCCGCCGCAAAAACAGGGCCAGCCAGGCAACCCCGGCCGGCTTCGTCGCATCCTGCTTCGATGCAATTGGATCGCATGCAAAGAAGTAACGGATTATCTGTTTTTGATGCTCCCATTCAATCCTCTTTTGTTAGCGTTCAATTTCAATTATCAACCGGTTATCTGCAGGGGGAAAATCCAACTGAAACGATTCCGCATCGAAATCTTCGTTGCCCAAAACCGCCGCGAAGTTATTTATCGATTGCCGTAAGGCATCATCGGTCTCCTCGTCTCCATACACATGCAAAACAAGAATGCGTACCAATAAATCCACCAATGCATTTCTCGTATCGTCGGGGAGAGATAATCCCATTCTGCGTAGTTTCGCAGGAAGAATTTCACGTGCAAAATCTTCCATTTTTGCTTGATATTGCTCCTGCAAGTCGGACATACCGGAAACGGAAGTAACAAAACGGGTCTCTATCGACAACCGTTTCCCATCGAACGTCATCATACGATAAGGAAAAGGATATTGGGCAAGGCTTCCTGTAGCGATATCATATACAGTATTGCCGGTAGGAGAGGCAAACCGGGTAATGTCGTTGGCGTGGAAATGCCCCGTAAAAACGATTTGCAATCCCGCGTCGGCAAGTGTTGTTGCGGTTTTCTTCCATTCGGGAATCAGGTAATCAGCGAAAAAAGAGGCCTGATACGGCACATGTTCCACCAACCCGTGGTGCATCATACCCAACACGGTGATATTCTTTTCTTTGGCCTCGCGCAGTATATCCAACGCCCTTGCGAGTGTTCGGGAAGTGATTTTTCCTCCCGAAATCGAATGAGTTTCGTTTTCGCTCCACCGATTGGTATCGAAGCACAACAACCAGATCGAATCGGTCAATGCGGCGAGGTAACTCAACGAAGCGGTATCGCGGCTCAAGGCTCCTGTATAGCCGAAATCGCCGTAAATATCGGCAAACTCTTCGGAGGAGACCGACTCCACGAGCAAAGCTTCGTCGGCGGTATAGCGTTTTGAGTTGGGAATATTTACATCGTGGTTGCCGGGGAGGACAAAGATGCGCACACCCTTTTGGCGAAAGAGCTTCAGCTTCTCTACAAAATCGAGATGACTCTGCCGTTCGCCATGCTGCGTAAGGTCGCCCGGAATAAACAGAAAATCGAGCTTCTGGGTGCTCATTTTTGCTATCACCGTATCCAGCACCTCGTGGAAGAGCGCGATGTTGCGTCCCGTTGATTTCTCGAAGAGAAGTTCTGCTCGTGGGCTATCGGCCAGTCGGGAAGAGAAATAATGCACATCGGTCATCAGGCCGATTTTGAGTGAATCGGACGATCGAACCGCGAACGAAATCAACAAAAAAAGTGAAAATAGGATTTTTTTCATCGTTTATCGGGTAAAAAGGGTTACTCCCTCGCAGATTTTTCGTAATAATGATTGCCTGTACTGGCTTACAACGAAAATGAAACGATAAATTTAAGCGAAAGAAGTCTGATGTCGAAGTAGGAAACAAAGAGGAATTAATTAGCGAGGAGTTTTTCTATTTCGGTCATATCGGAACGGAATCCTTTGTCAATCTCCATCAAATCTTTCACCGTATTTATCGAGTGTAAAACTGTGGTGTGGTTGCGATTACCTACCTGAATCCCTATTTGGGAGAGCGACAGCTCGGTATGTTTCTTAATGAGATACATGGTTATCTGGCGCGCTTGCACGATTTCTCTTTTTCGCGATGCCGTTTGAATCAAATCGTGCCTGAGGTTGTAAAAATCGCAAACCGTTTCTTGAATTTTCTGAACCGTGATTTTCCTTTTCTCGAAACGGATATTTTGCTCCATGACCCTGCGAGCCAGATTAATGTCGATTTCGCGGTTGTTGATTACCGAATGTGCCATAAGCGATACGATAATGCCTTCCAGGTCGCGTACATTTTCGGTTACATTTTCGGCGATGTAATTGATAACTTCGTCGGAAATAGACAAACCGTCTTTCAA
>JBGYGP010000010.1:0-6372 GCA_041820645.1 Proteiniphilum sp.
AAAAAAGGGGGAGAAAATGTGTTTGGTACCATGTCCGGTGTTCGGGATTGCGAGGTAATCCCGTTGTTTTCCGACTCATCCCGCGCCCCCCGATTTCTTGCACCGTTTGGGGGGTGTATGACTTGTCGTTTGAAGCGAGCCAACCAAATCGAACAATATTTTATTCGGTTACCGTCCGATAAAAGTTTTTCGTTGGGGTAAAACAGCCCGTCGATGGGTTAAATTACCCCGTCGATGGGTTAAAATACGCCATCGATGGGTTAAAATACGCCATCGATGGGTTAAAATATGCCATCGATGGGTTAAATTACGCCATCGATGGATTAAAATATGCCATCGATGGATTAAAATATGCCATCGATGGGTTAAATTATGCCATCGATGGGGTAAAATACCCCATCGATGGGTTAATTTATGACAATTTGTCAGGTTCGTAATCCTTCCGTTTTGTGTTTTTCGATACTATTTCCCCCCGAAAGTGTGTAAAACAAATTGCCGGGGGGTTGGAAAACGAAAAAAATACCCGGCAATTTGTTTACCTGTTGTCAGGAGCATAAACAGGAAACTAAGTTTCTGTCTCCATACGCGTTGTCCACCCGGGCGACATGAACCCAGAATTTGTTTTCGGCCACATAGGGCAGCGGATAAGCCGCTTTGGAACGCGGATAAGTGTGCTTCCACTCGTCTCCGGCCACTTCGTATTCGGGATGCGGAGAAGAAAAAACCGAACCCGAAAAAAAAACCATTTTCGTTGCTGAATATCCGTCAGGGCAACGGTATTCTGGAAGACATCTTCGGGCCGGGAGGCATCCGGATCTCCACACAAGGCTCGATAGAGCTTAGCGGCGGATTCAAACAAAACAGAACCGACAACCCCACCCTCCCCGAACGCGCACGCAAGCGCAACACATTCGACCTCGACCAGCAGATTCAACTCAACGTAAATGCCCAGGTCGGAAACAAAATAAATTTCGGCCTCAACTACAACACCGGCGCCGCTTTCGATTTCGACGCAAAACGCATCAAACTCGCCTATCAGGGCGACGAAGACGAAATCATCAAAAACCTCGAAGCCGGCAACGTAAGCATGACTACCGGAAACTCCCTCATCAACGGAGGAGCGGCGCTCTTCGGCGTCAAATCCGATTTGCAGTTTGGGAAACTGCGCATCAATACGGTGCTTTCGCAACAGGAATCGGAATCGAAAACCATAAATTCGAGAGGAGACATACAAACCGTTCCGTTTGAATTTACCGCCGACCAATACGACGAAAACAGACACTTCTTCCTGAGTTACTATTTCAGAGACAATTACGACCGCGCCCTCGCCAAATTGCCTTACGTGCAATCGGGGGTTTCCATCACACGCCTCGAAGTTTGGGTAACCAACAAAAGAAGCAACTACGACCAAGCCCGCAACATCCTGGCTTTTGCCGACCTGGGCGAACGCAATACCATTCACAACCCTTTCTGGCAACCTCTCGGGAGCGAAACAGTTCCCCGCAACGACGCCAACACGCTATACCGCGAAATGATTTCGACCTATGCCGAAGCCCGCAACATCAGTCAAACGGCAACTGTTTTCCCCGCGAATATCGTTATCGGTCAGGACTACGAAAAAATCGAAAACGCGCGGCTGCTTTCCTCCTCGGAATATACGTTTCAGCCTCAGTTGGGGTACATCTCCCTGCAAGCACCGCTTCAGGCCGACGAGGTGCTGGCGGTAGCTTTCGAATACACTTACAACGGAAAAGCCTACCAGGTGGGAGAGTTTTCAAACAACATCGGCAGCGGCGACAACGCGGCAAATCCGGCACAAAGCGGCGCGCTGTTCCTCAAAATGCTCAAACCGGTATCTCTTTCGCCGCAAGCCTATACATGGGATCTGATGATGAAAAACATTTACGCTTTGGGACACGGCGCATACAACATCCAAAAAGACCGTTTCAAACTGAATATTACCTACCAGAACGACACCACAGGACTCTATCTGAATTATATTCCCGAAGGAGACATCAAAAACGAACTGCTGTTGCGCGTGATGCAATTAGACAACTTAAACTCCAGAAACGACCCCTATCCCGACGGCATTTTCGATTTTATCAGCGGATACACCGTCAAAGAGGAAAACGGAAGAATTGTTTTTCCCGTTGTAGAACCCTTCGGATCGCATCTCCGAAAAATGATCGGGAACGACGCCCTTGCCGACAAATACGTCTATCGCCAACTTTACGACTCCACCGTAACCGTTGCCCGACAGATTGCCGAAAAAAACAAATTCCGTATATCGGGCGAATACCGGGGAAGCTCCGCCGGTACAATCAACCTCAACGCCATGAATGTGGCGCGCGGCTCGGTACGTGTAACCGCCGGAGGCGTAACATTGACGGAAGGCGCCGATTACACCGTGGATTATATTCTGGGTACGGTAACCATCATCAATCAAGCTATTCTGGATTCGGAAACACCGGTAAGCGTTTCGCTCGAAAACCAATCGTTGCTTGCTATGCAGCGCAAAACCATGATGGGAATCAACCTTCATTACGATTTCAACAAAGATTTCAACATCGGAGCAACCCTGATGCACTTCTACGAAAAACCGCTCACGATGAAAACGGCCTTTGGGCAAGAGTCGGTCAAAAATACGCTTTGGGGACTGAACGCATCGTTCAGCAAGCAGTCTTACGCACTGACCAACCTGCTCGATATGCTGCCTTTCGTAGAAGCCACGCAACCATCGCAAATAACGGCCAATCTGGAATTCGCGCACATGATTCCGGGATATTATCGCAACAAATACACCGGAGAATACTCCTATCTCGACGATTTCGAAACATCTACCTCCGGCATCGATTTACGCTCCCCTTATAGTTGGACTCTGGCCTCCACCCCTTTCAACAATACCTCTACAGGGCTTTTCCCCGAAGCGGCACTATCCAACAACATCGATTACGGAAAAAACCGTGCGCACATGGCTTGGTTTTACATCGATGGTTTGTTTACCCGGCGAAACTCATCCCTCACGCCGGCACACATAAAAAACGATTTGAATCAGCTATCGGACAATATTGTGCGCGAAATTTACGAACGCGAGATTTATCCCGACAAAGAACCCGTTTACGGCGAACCGCCCACCATTCCCGTGCTAAACATTTCATATTACCCCGACGAGAGAGGCCCCTACAACTTGGACACCGACATCGATTCGGAAGGAAAATTGCTGAATCCGGCCAAACGTTGGGGCGGAATCACACGGAGAATGGACACACGCGACTTTGAAGCCGCCAACATCGAATACATCGAATTTTGGCTGATGGATCCGTTTATCAACGACATTTCCGGCACACACGGCGGAGGCGATTTGTATTTCAATCTGGGCGAAATATCGGAAGATATCTTGAAAGACGGCAAAAAGTTTTTCGAAAACGGCCTGCCCGTAAACGACGATCCGGCAGCAATCGCCACAAACGTCTGGGGAAAGCATCCTTTGAGGCAATCCACGGTATATGCCTTCGACAACTCGCAAGGAAACGAATCCCGCAAAATTCAGGACGTGGGACTGAACGGGTTGAATACCGAAGAAGAAAAAAATTTCCCCACTTATTCCGCTTATCTGAACGAAGTGACATCCAAGCTCTCGGGAGAAACGTTGGCGAAAATGCAGCAAGACAAACATTCGATAATAAATGACCCTGCAGGCGACAATTTCAGCCCTTATCGGGGTGCGGAACAGGATAATCTGCAACGAAGCATTCTCGACCGGTACAAATACTACAACGGAACCGAAGGCAATTCGCAAGCACCGGACGAAGCGCAACAATTTTCAACCGCTTCGCAAACAACCCCCGATGTGGAAGATATCGACAACGACAACACACTGAACGAAAACGAAACATATTATCAATACAAAATAAAACTTCGCCGCGAAAACATGGTTGTCGGCACCAATCACATCGTCGATAAACGCGAAGTAAGCGTTTCGCTCCGAAACGGAAATATCGGACACGCCACGTGGTACCAGTTCAAAATCCCGATTCGCGAGTACCAAACGCGTGTCGGCAACATACGGGGTTTCAACAGTATCCGGTTTATGAGGATGTTTCTTACCGGATTCAGTCAGCCGGTTTTTCTCCGGTTTGCCACACTCGAATTGGTGCGCAGCGAATGGCGAACCTACACGCAAGACCTGAAAACGGGAGGCGCCGTTTCGGGACTCGGAACCATCGAAATCTCCACCGTCAATATCGAAGAAAACGCCGACCGTACTCCGGTAAATTACGTGTTGCCACCGGGCGTCTCACGCATTATCGATCCGAGCCAACCGCAACTTCGTCAAGAAAACGAACAGGCTATCGCTCTTAAAATAAACAACCTCGACCCAAACGATTCGCGTTCCATCTACAAAAACGCCATGTACGATATCCGCCGCTACAAACGCTTGCAAATGTTTGTACATGCCGAAGCGGCAAACAACAATTCATCGAACCTGCAAGATAAGGAAACGAGCATCTTCATACGTATCGGCTCCGACTACCGAAACAACTATTACGAATACGAAATTCCTCTCAACCTTACTCCCGCCGGAAAATACAACGGCAATGTGGCAGAACAGCAAGAGGCGGTATGGATGCCTTCGAATATGTTCGATTTTCCGTTGGAAGTATTCACAAACCTGAAACTGAAACGAAATGCCGAAAAACGGCGAGGAAACAACGTCACCTACCTTACACCCTACTCCGAAACCGACCCCGAAAAACCCAACAACCGGATAACCATTGTAGGCAACCCTTCGCTCGCCGAAGTGAAAGTGATGATGGTGGGCGTGCGCAACAACGCCAGTACCAACAAATCGGTGGAGGTGTGGATCAACGAGCTGCGCTTGAACGAATTTGACGAAAAAGGCGGATGGGCGGCGCAAGGAAACATAAGTTTGGCACTATCGGATATCGGTACGGTAAATGTTTCGGGACGAAAAGAAACCGTAGGTTTCGGTGGGCTCGACCAAAGTATGCTCCAACGGCGAAACGACGATTACAGCGACATCAGCGTTGCAGTAAACATGGAGCTGGGGCGCTTTTTGCCTCATCAGACCAAAATATCGGCTCCGCTCTATTTCTCCTACACCAATCAAATAATTGCTCCGCAATACGATCCCTTAGACAAAGACATCACGCTGTCGGAATCTCTCGACGCCGCACCCGATAAAACGGCACGCGATTCCATCGTCAACCTTTCGGCAACGCAAACTACAACCAAAAGCCTGGCATTGAACAATGTAAAAATCGACATCAAAAGCAAAAATCCGATGCCCTATGATCCGGCCAATTTTTCATTCGGATATTCTTTCAACGAAAACCGCTACAAAAACCCCGAAACCGAATACAACAACACCCTCCACCAACGGTTGCAGGCAAATTACACGTACACACCTTTCGTAAAAGCCTTCGAACCGTTTAAAGACATAGAAAGCGACTCAAAATGGTTGGATTTCATCAAATCGATAAATTTCAATTATTTACCCAACAACATTCAGATAAGCTCCAATCTGATGAGAAACTATCAGGAGACGCAACTCCGCGATTTAAACGCTTACTTATCAGGTATTACCCAAACTCAAAAACAGTATCTTACCTTCAGCCAAAATTTTACATGGGATAGAGACTTTGCTCTTGTCTGGGATTTGACACGCAACCTGAAAACATCGTTCCGTTCGGGAACCATTGCCGAAATAGAAGAACCTTATCTGCAAGTAAACAAAAAAATAAATCGCGACGACTATGAGATATGGAAAGACTCTGTTATGCAAAGTATCAAAGAATTAGGCAAACCGCTCAACTACGAACAAACGACAGACGTGACCTACGCGCTTCCGTTTTCAAAAATTCCGATTCTGGATTGGATCAATTCATCCGCCGCTTACAACGCACGTTATCGCTGGGAGCGAGGAGCATTTATCCACGACGAAAACATCGGAAATTTCCTTCAAAACGATTTGTCGATTACGCTAAACGGAAGATTCAATCTGGTACAGCTATATGATAAAATAGAATTTCTGAAACAGACCAATCAAAGATTTAACGCGACAACTTCGGATGCAAACAAAAAAGAAAACTCCTTTATCTCCGATTTCAAACAATACCTTGCGCGTGGGTTAATGATGCTGCGCAACATCAACGTAAATATCGGGTACAAAACCCGAACAGATATCCCCGGATTTTCTCCGATGATCGGCGATTTTTTCGGACAGTATAACGCGTCGTTGGGTTTGATTCCCGGATTGGGATTTGCATTCGGATTCGACGGCGGCGAAAATTTCCTGAAAAAATCCGATGCCAACAATTGGTTGATAAAAAACAACGACAACATTACTCC
>JBGYGP010000011.1:0-3470 GCA_041820645.1 Proteiniphilum sp.
ACAAATCCTATTTATCGTCAAAAGAGGGAGATATTCTGTCTATTTTCATTATTTTTACACCGTATAAAAAAACAAACGTAAAATCAATGTATCGAAGACTGGCTTTGTCCCTGTTTGTAACAGCCTTTCTTGTTTCCTGCGGAACAAGAAAGGCTGTTGTAACCTCTGCACCGAAAGCGGTAAACACCTCACAAGCTATTCTCGATTACGGTATGGAGTATCTCGGCAAGCCTTACCGTTATGCCGGAAAAGGACCTGATGCATTTGACTGTTCGGGGTTTACTTCTTTCGTTTTTAAAAAATTCGGATATAAGTTAGGGGCAAGTTCAAGTGAGCAGGACAGACAGGTGCCTTCTGTTGAAAAGAAAGAAGAACTGAGAATCGGCGATTTGGTGTTTTTCGAAGGACGCGCCCACAACGGAAAGGTAGGTCATGTAGGAATTGTGAAAGAGATTTCATCCAACGGAGAATTTCGTTTCCTTCATGCCTCTACCGGCAATGGCGTTATCTTGTCGCGCTCTACTGAGCCTTACTATGCGTCACGCTATCTGCGGGGAGGCAGAGTCTTGCACGAAGAAGACAACCTCCCGTCGATGGCTCAAAAAACATCGCGAGAGAAGCCCCGGCACGAAAAAACAAACCGCAAGCGCGGCAATGCTTTCACTCCGGCTAAAGCCAAAAAACAGATAAGCATAGAGCCGCCCAAGACAAAAACAGAAATAGCGTTCGACTCGGCAATTGTTCAAAACGAAGCGTTGGCAACCGCCAAAAGCGATAGCCTTGTCATACACTCTCGTCCGGCCGGTATTCCCATCGATTCTGCTCAAAACAACAAAGAGGAGAAAAAGGGGGATATCCGAATGGAAAATCTGGCAATGGTAAGGCCTGCAACCACATCTGTTCCGAAGCCGGTGGAAAGCGGCAACGCTCTTTTTCACCGCGTAGAAGCGGGAGAAACGCTTTACTCCGTCTCCCGAAAATACAATTGTTCGGTAGAGCAACTCAGACGATGGAATCCTCAACTTGGCAGTGTGTTGAAAGCTGGAGAAACATTGCGGATTTTCAATCCGTTTTTTTGACGGCCACTTCTCGTATCAGACTATATGCGGGATTTCTAAAAGGCTGTTTTTATGTTTTCACTTAAGGTAAAAAAATCATGCGTATGTTTCGTTTTTCAATGTTATTCGGAATGCTTCTAGTTCTGCTTTTTTCTTGTGAGGAAAGAGAAAGCGACGAAATGCAGGCGCGGCTCAGACAATGGGACGCCATGTTGCAGTCCAACCATCAAAGCGTCTCCGACAGTTTGGAAACAATAAATCCCTCGACTCTTTCCGACGAAAACAAAGCATATTACAACCTGCTGTCCACCATTTGCGCGTTACGTGGCGGCCAGCCGGTCGAATCCGACTCTTTGATAACCGAAGTGGCAGACTACTACGAGGACAACCCCGAAAATAGAGAAAACCGCATCCGGGCTTTTATTTTTCAGGGAATCGTTCGTTCACAAGTAAAGGATCATTCGGACAGCACGGTTTTTGAGTCGTTCAAAACAGCCGGTAAACTGCTTCGGGAACAGGTGAATCCAAAGCCAATCAACGGTTTTCTGATAAACTATTATCTGGGAAAAACGCACTATGGACGCGACAATCTGGCACTTGCAGAACAATATTTCCAAAAAGCCGACGATTTCGCAAAAAAAGCCAACGACACGACGTTGATTCTTGAAGCACAACAGGCTATTTTTTGGAACTGCCTGAAGATGGACAAAGTGAATAAAGCAAAATTGTATCTCGACTCTCTTGAGAATTATCCAAATCCGCCGCCTGAAACCAAAAGCGAGATTGCAAAGGCAAAAGCCGTCTATTACCACACTATCGGCGATTACCGCAATGCGTTATTGAGCGAAAAAGAGCAATTGGCGGAAGGAATGATCGATAAGTCGCCTTTTGAAGTGTCAAATATTTTTTATAATATCTCAAACAGATATTTTAATATCAATAAATTAGACAGCGCCATGCTCTATGGCCAGATTGCCATCGACTATGCCACCGACAGCATCGGAAAATACAATTACCTGCTCTACGAAAACGTTGCCGACATTGCCGAAAAGTTGGGAAATTACAAGATGTCGAATCTTTACCGCAAACGCTCGCTGGAAGCTTACGAACACGCCGTTCAGGAAAGGCTGAATACTCAAATCATAAAGTTGGAGAAACAATACGACCTGTCGGAAGCCGAAAACAGAGCGTTGAGGTCGAAACAACAAACCCTGTATCTCGCCATTGCGCTGCTTTTGCTGACGCTTATTCTGTTTATCGTGGTCAGAATTTACAAAAGCCGGGGACGTAAAATGGAGTTTCAGCTTCTACTGGCAGAGATGAAAGCGGAAAATCAACGTTTGGAAACAAAAATCATGGAAGAGGAGGCCGGTAAAAGGCAATGGTTGATAAAACTTTACGGATACATCTCGGAAAGATTGAATATTTTGCAGAACAATTTCGAAACCCTTTCCCAAAAATACATCGCTTCGCACCCCAAGGTTTACGAAAGCATGAACGAGATTTTACATTCCACCGAAAATGATTTGCGCGAATTTCCGAAAGAGCTGATACCGAGCAAAGAAAGTTTTTTTCTTTATACGAATATGGATGAAAGCACAATGGAGAGATTTTCCGATAACGAGAAAATCATCCTGATGCTCTTGGTATGCAAAGCCGACAACAGGCAAATCGCAACTTTTATGAACACAACTCCCGAAAGTACACGCGCCCGAAAATCACAATTGAAGAGAAAATTAATCGAATTGAATATCGATACTACTCCTTTTTTTCAATAAAAACGGCTCTTCCTTATCCGTTTACCCGTTAAAAGACAAATAAAAATAAGGCTGATTATCAGTATATTTGATTTTACAATAGCGTTAAAAAAATAGAAGAGTATTGCATAAGAAAACAAAACTTCGTTATTTTGCAAAGCAATTGAAACAAACAATAATTAACACAGTCTTCATGAAAACAAATCTTTTTTCATACAAAGAAAAGATTACATGCTAATAGTTCTTTTTTTACTCTCCCTAATATTGGGAATCTGAAAATGCTCGCCGGGCTGGCGAGCATTTTTGTTTTGTATGGTTTATGGGGCACCTGCAAAACATGTGTTCACGCATAAATTTTAGTCAATCTAAAGAGAAAAAAATCAATATCTACCACCCCTCTTAAAGAACCTCTGAAAGCCTTGATTTTTGCATTGAAAGATTTAGCTGAAGCATTTGTGCTTTTGGTTATAAAAAAGTTGAGGATCCCTTTGTGATGTTCATACACAATTGCAGCAATGGAGGTTGAAAGACTTGAACTCACTATCGGTAACTTTATTGTACCAGTTAGCCAATGAGAGCCTGGCGCCTGCTTTTATGCTGTTTTTGTTATTACTGCTGTCCGATAAACACTTATATTTTCCTGACAACCAATGCT
>JBGYGP010000012.1:0-3463 GCA_041820645.1 Proteiniphilum sp.
CAGTTTGCCGAACAGTTCGCGCAGTTTTGCGTAATCGTTTATCACAACAAAAGTTTTTCCGTCGCGCTGTTTCAGTTCTGCCACATTCTCCTCTTTCCCGTTTTGTATGACCCAATTCGCAATCAGTGCCCGGTTGCGCATGTGAGCCTGTTCGATGTCTTTTCCGGGTTGAATACGTGTCAGTTGCGTCATCGCTCCGTTCATGATGTATTTGTAGTATTCCGCTTTGTATGCGTCGGGGTTGGGCAGAAGCCCCAGTTCCGTCATTTTGGGATCAGCCAGGTAATAGAGTGCGAACAGGTCGGCTCGTGTCTCTTCCAAGGGAGAACCGTATGCTTTCAACGCGTCGCTGTCGGTGCCCGGAAGAAGTTTTCCCGACCCGTGTCCGAGACATTCGTGCAAGTCGGTGTGTAAATTGTCCGTGAGCGTGCCGTATTGTTTAGAGAGTTCTATTTCCGCGTCGCTCCACATGAATTCTTCGTTGAATCCGCTTCCTTCGGCCGCTTTGCCGTAAGCTTCGGTAATGTTGTCGATGGTAACCGATTTCGATCCGTAGTCGCGCCGGATCCAATTGGAATTCGGGAGGTTGATCCCGATCGGTGTTGCAGGATAACAATCCCCTCCCAGAGTGGCCACAGTGATTACTTTGGCCGAAACGCCTTTTACTTCCTCTTTTTTGAATTTATTGTCGATGGGGGAATTGGTTTCGAACCATTGCGCATTGTCGCTGATGAGTTGCGTGCGTTTGGATGCCTCTTCGCTTTTGAAATTCACAATCGATTCCCAGGTCGCTTTCATTCCGAGCGGGTCGGTGTAGGTTTCGATGAAGCCGTTGATGAAATCCACGTTGGAAGTTGTATCTTTTACCCATTTTATGGAGTAGTCGTCGAATGTTTTCAGGTCTCCGGTGCGATAATAGGCGATAAGGGTATTGATAATCTCTTTCTGCTGCTCGTTTTCCGCAACTGCGGCCGCTTTTTCGAGCCAATCGACAATGCGTGCGATGGCTTTGTCGTACATTCCTCCCAATTTCCAAACCTGTTCGGTTACAACGCCGTCGGTTTTTACAACTTTGCTGTTGAGACCGTAAGAGATCGGTGTGGCATCGTCCGGATTCTTCATCGCACGGTAAAAATCTTCCACCTCTTTTTGGGTAACTCCTTCGTAGAAGTTTACTGCGGAAGTGGCTACAATGTCGGTGCCGGCGGTTTGACTCATGCGTTTCGGCATTACTTTGGGATCGAATATCACAGGCAGAATTTCTTTCAGAGTTTCATCGGCCGCCATTCCGTCGCGGAAAGGCATTCTTCCCGGATCAACACTCTTTACCAGAGACACGAAATAGTCCTGCGGGAATCGCGGTATGATTTTGTCTTCCGAATAGTGGTGATGAATCCCGTTTGCCATCCAGATTTGTTTCAGATAGGTTTCGAAGTTTTTCCAATCTTCCGACTTTTTGTCTCCCATGTAGTTCTGATACACCCCTTCGCATACGCGGCGAATGGTGAGGTTGTAACGGTTGTTCTGGTCGAATAGGATATCCCTTCCTTCCAATGCAGCCTGGGATAGGTAGTAAATCAACTGTTTTTGTTGAAGCGGCAGCGATTTGAATCCGGGAACGTAGTAACGCAGGATTTCCACATCCGCAAACCTGTCCACTTTGTACCGGAAAGTTGAGTCGGGAACATCGGGTATGCCCGACGTATCGGGATTCTGAGCCTTTCGGCCTTCATTGCATGAAGCCAGCAAGCATAAAACTGATAACATAAAAAGAATTTTTTTCATTTTTTTCTCGATTTGTTTTAATGGTGTTATATGTGCAAAGATAATAAAAACAACGGATTTCCGGAAGATTTCATTTTCCCGGTTTCTATACGGAAAAACCGATATATAAAACGATTCCTGCAGCGCAATACCCGCATTTTACCGTTTGACCCTAAATTAGAAAATATCTTCCCGCGGATATTTCTCCTCTACTTTGCCGAAAAGATAAGAAGCAGCCGTTCCGATTGCAAACAAGACGAAACAGAAAAGCAGAGCCCCTCCGAATGTGAGGTCGGCGGCAATGAGATTCTCCGTATCGAACGCGGGAAAAACAATCGTGGGGAAGATAGCCGACGAAGAGCCTATTACCATTCCCAGAATAAAGTGATACATCCCCGAATAGTATCTCCTGAACAACCATGCCGCCAGTTTGGAAAATAGAATGATACAGAGTACGAAACCGATTATAAGCGGAATGATTACCGCAAAGTCGAAATCTTTGATTCCGATCGCCATCTTATCGTATAATCCGAAATAAATGAGAAAATTGGAGGGACTCATGCCCGGCACAATCAATCCCAGCCCCATCAACAACCCCGAAGCAAGCCAAACCGGAATATTGGGAGTTACTTCCGTCAGTTGCCGGCCTCCGAACAGCATAAGAACAAACACAATGAGTGCGGAAACAATCAAAACGACAAAATCGGAGCTTTTCCTGCCCTGTTTCCCCGCGGTTTTGTAAAGCGAAGGGAGTGTGCCCGCTACAAATCCCACAAACAGGCAAACAAATTGAGCCGCATATTGGCCGAAAGCTTTCTCTACCACAACCGAAAACAACACAATGCCGATTGCCGCACCGACACCGACGGGGATAAAATAGAATACGTTTTTAAGAAAATTATCCTTCAGGTTCGCTAAAAACCGGATGAGCCGGTCGTATATGCCGAAGATAACGGCTAAAACGCCGCCCGAAAGTCCGGGAAGAATAAAACCGATTCCGATAATGATTCCTTTGACAAGACGAACAAACCAGTCCGTTGCAGGATTCACGGTTTTGGGTGGAAATGTTTGAGGGTTCATATCTTTTTTTGTTTGCGCAGCAAAGATACGATTTTATCGCTCTTTGTGCCTATTATTCTGCATAATATTTATAGACAATGTTGAGAATAGATGACTGGCTCATATCGGCCGGATTTGTTCCCGGTTCGTTTTCGGGCACGGGTTTCCCCAATTTGGCATAGTGTTCTGTCCAATACGCCGCGGTTTCGCCCGTTTTGGGGTCTTTAAACGACATGGGTAACGGTTCGAAAATGGGTTTACAGGAAGAATTCAGAAATGAAAAACGAACCAATTCGCTGCAATAAAAAGCATCGTTGTTTTCATCGTATTCGTAATCGTATCTCTTTCCCAACAGTTTTCGAGCGTTGTCTATCGACTTGTCGATGAGAGGAAGGTAGGATTCTTTCAATCGGCCTACGGCTATTAGAGGTTTATTGCGGGCGGTTCCCGATTCGTCAATAAAAGTTTTCAACGCCGTTTTTACTACACCTTGGGGCGACGTGGCCTCCAAAACGAAAATTTCTCCATTTTCAACGATTACGATGCCCACATGTGTAAACGGAATCTCTTTGTTTTCTCCTGTACTTGCCTGAATGGCTTTCAACAGCTCCGAATCTCCTCTTCCGACCGAAAAGAGCAA
>JBGYGP010000013.1:0-10354 GCA_041820645.1 Proteiniphilum sp.
ATAATTTTTCTTTTGGTGAATTAAAAATAATAACGCTTTTTGTGAATGAGACCGTTCCCTTTTGGGACGGGGTGAAAAGTTCGAAAGGGTACTGCCATCAAATAACTTTTCTGCTGTTTGCCATATTCTTTGCCATAGACTTCTTCAAAGGCAGCCCTCTCTTGCTCTCCGGTTAATCTTTCTTTTTTGGGGTAGTGTCCGTGATTCGAGAAAAACCGACTTGTGCCGCTTGATGCAAATAAAAAGAGCCGTCTCAAAACGAGACGGCTCTTTTTTTGTTTCATTATGTTCTAATCTTATTCTGCGAAGAAGATAGCAACACGGTTCCAGTCGTTTTCTGCATAAGGTTGTTCCGTATCGCCTTTCCAATCTACGGATACGCGGCTGCTGTCGATACCGTATTCGCTGGTCAAAGCGTTAGCTACAGCTTTAGCACGTTTTTCAGAAAGTGCCATGTTGTAGTTCGGGGTACCGGTTTGCTTGTCAGCATAGGCAACGATTTTAACCGTAGCACTGGGATTAGCTTTCAAATATTCGGCAGTATTATAAACGCTTATTTGCTGTCCTTTGTCAATCTTGTAAGAATCGATGCGGAAGAATACTACGTTAGGAACATATACGTTTTCTTCTGGAGCAACGGGAACAACTTCGGGACATTCCGGACAAGATTCGGGTCTTTTTCTCAATTGTTCGTTTTCAGAACGCAATTTGTTGATTTGACTGTTAAGATCGTTGATCAAGTTGTAGTCCATCAACTCAGCAGGAGTAAAATCTTGTTTTCCGAGGCCGAATTTAATTCCGGCAGTACCTGTGAACATGCTGTCATACTCGTAATCGCCAACAGTTGGAGAACCGTCGAAAGATTCTTGCATAAGCCTCCAGCCTAATTCCAAGAAAAGGGCAACGCTCTTCGAAATTTGGAAGTTATTGATAAGGCCGACATTGTAAGTAAGTGTTTGATTTTGTTTTTTGAAAAGATCTCCATTAGGATTCACTCTTTTCCAATTTGCATCAAGACCGTACATATAACCGATACCTAAGTAAGGGATAAGACTATATACTCTGTCAGGATTGTAAGAGCCCCAAGCATTGATAACATTGTACATCAAATCAACATGTCCTCCGACCCAGTTTTGCTTTGCAGCAATTCCGGTTGCAACGTGTTTGATATGACCGCCATCAATAACCAAACGGGCACCCCAATTAGGAGAATTCCAACGTCCTACCTCAAGCTGTCCCATCCAACCGAGACGTTTTGCAAAATCTGCATTGGCATTATTTTCGCCCTGAGTGAAATACAAATTAGTACCGCCGCCTAAGCCAATATACCAATGATCACTAGCTTTGTCTTTCAGGTACACCGTACCATGAGAAACATTTTGTACTTCTTGTGCACTGACACCGAATGCGACAAGAACAGTAAGTAAAAGTAAACTTAACTTTTTCATAAAATTTAAATTCTAATTAAAAACTTCTTTTTCTTTTGTTGTTATAACTCGATAATATATACAAATTGAATTTTATTTAAATCTTAAAGCAGAATTCAAAACTCATTTGTTCAAGAGACAATCATCCTTTTCAGTAAAGATTGCGATACAATTCAATTATTAGTGGCAAAGATAATCGAAAAAATTGAATTCCAAACAAATTTATTAACAAAAAACATGTAAAAAGGACAATTTTATGTGATTTTTCGCCAATTCAACTTTTTTCAGCGAAAGATCATACAAAAAATTACCCTAAATAGCTTTTCAACAACTTGCTTCGAGAATCCTGACGAAGTCTGCGAATCGCTTTTTCTTTTATCTGTCTTACTCTTTCACGAGTGAGCTGAAATCTATCTCCTATTTCCTCTAAAGTCATCTCTTGACAACCTATACCAAAAAACATTTTGATAATATCGCTTTCTCTTTCGGTAAGGGTAGCCAAAGCCCGGTCGATTTCTTTTTGTAGGGATTCGGTAATCAAGGTGCGATCGGCTATTGGCGAATCGTCATTAATCAACACATCCAAGAGACTGTTGTCTTCTCCCTCTACAAAAGGAGCATCCATCGAAACATGCCGTCCGGATACCTTCAATGAATCCGTAACCTTGTCAACAGGCAGATCCAGCTCTTTAGCCAACTCTTCGGCAGAAGGTCTTCTTTCGTTTTCCTGTTCGAACTTCTGCAAAGCCTTGCCTATTTTGTTCAAAGAACCTACTTGATTGAGGGGTAATCTTACAATACGCGATTGTTCCGCAAGGGCCTGCAAAATGGATTGACGAATCCACCATACAGCGTAGCTGATAAACTTAAATCCACGGGTTTCATCAAATTTTTCTGCGGCTTTAATAAGGCCTAAGTTTCCTTCATTAATTAAGTCGGGAAGGCTTAACCCCTGATTTTGATATTGTTTTGCAACCGATACGACAAACCTCAAATTGGCTCTGGTAAGCTTTTCCAATGCCCTGCGATCTCCTTTCTTAATCGCCTGCGCCAATTCGACCTCCTCTTCTACTGTAATTAAGTCTTCACGACCGATTTCCTGAAGATATTTGTCCAAAGAAGCGCTTTCGCGGTTTGTAATTGATTTTGTAATCTTTAATTGTCTCATATTATAAAATAAATCCCCTGTAAAAAAGAACGCAAAAATACAATTTTTCCCTAAGAAAAGCAAACAGCTATTTCTGTTTCAACAAATTCACGGAAAAAACTACATTTTACTTAAATGTAAAACAAACAAATGCCGGTTTTGTTACGGCATTTGTTTGTTTTAACTTTTTTATTTTACGAAAATCTTATCGTCGTGTCTGTTGCGATAGGTCTATTGCGATGTACTGAGTCCGTCCGTTAGGATAGAATCCGGCTACGAGAATCACTTTGTCTTGGTTGCTCTGGGAAACAGTAGATACTATTTTGGAAATGTCGTCCTCATTATTGACCGGAATATTGTTTAATCGCATAATGATAAATCCTTTGTTTATGCCTTCTTTTCTAAACAATCCGTTTTGTTCGACACTTGTAACCTCTACTCCGCTACTGATACCAAGTTGTTTTTTTCTCGCACTCGAAATTTCAGAGAACGATGCGCCCAACAATTGCACGTTGTCGGCACCTCGTTGAATTTCGGTATTTCCGGCATCATTTTTCAGTTCAACGGTGAACGTATGCTCTTTCCCTTTTCTATCGACTGCAATCTTCACTTTATCACCCGGACGGTATCTCGACAATTGATCTTGCAACGCGGCAAAACTGGGTATTTCCACTCCATTCAATGATTTTATAACATCGCCTTTTTCCAAGCCTGCGGCTTTGGCTGCGCTCCTGTCGGAAAAATCGTCGATGTAAACGCCTTTGAGCTGTGATATTTCACGAGCTTTCTCCGGTTCTTTGTTTTGCAATGCGTCAATGTTCGGAACTATAATTCCGAGCACAGCTCTCTGAACTGTACCGTATTGTTTGAGGTCGGCGGCTACTTTCCCCGCGATGGAAATAGGCACCGCGAAAGCCAACCCGTTGAAATCTCCCGATTGCGAATAAATAGCGGTGTTGATACCTACCAATTCGCCTTTCGTATTTACCAAAGCCCCGCCACTATTGCCTCTGTTTACTGCTGCATCAACCTGAATGAACGACTGGATACCGTTTCCACTGCCGATAATATTGCCTCTGTTTTTTGCGCTCACGATACCGGCTGTTACCGTTGATGTAAGATTGAACGGATTACCTACGGCAAGAACCCATTCTCCCACTTTCAAATTATCGGAATTTCCGAAAGAGATATAGGGGAAGTCGGGGCCTTCAATTTTTAATAATGCGATGTCTGTTTGCGCATCACTTCCTATTACTTTTGCAACAAACACCCTGTTGTCGTTGAGTGTAACCGAAACTTCAGTAGCTCCGTCCACTACGTGGTTGTTGGTTATGATATATCCGTCTTTGGAAATAATCACGCCCGATCCGAAACCTACCTGTACTTGCGTCTGAGGAGCTCCGTTTCCTCCGAACCCGAAGAAAAAATCAAACGGATTGATGTATTGCTGTTGCGAGATGGTTTTCACTTTTACGTGAACCACTCCGTCAACGGATTTAGCGGCGGCTTCCGTAAAATCGGGATAACCCTCCGACGTGGTAAGGTTGGTAAGTTTTAAGTTCTTATCCTGCTCGAAAGAATCCGCATACTCACTGTTGTTTATGGAAACAGAAGAATTCTGAACCTGATTGGGATTTCTTCCGAGATTCCTGTTGTTAATGGAGTTGTACCCCAAAATGGTAATCAAAGAACTTAATACGGCAACTACAATTACCGTTACAATATTTTTCGCCTTCATATTTTTTTGATTTTAATTGTTTACGCAAATGTATTTACAAAAATCGAACAAACATTTTCCAATGCACCCATTTTTTGTCTCTTTTAACGAAAACAAAAAGCGATTAACCCGACTTAACGCTATGATATTTCATTTTGAGCATCTTTAATCCATGACAAAATGTCTGATACCTTTTTCATCGGCGGATTTTCATCCTTCTTTGTGCATATTTCCGAAACTTTAGGTTGTTGAAAGGTTGGAAAACATCAAAAAACAACAAACTGAACCAAATTTGTCCTACACCGAAGAGTTTTCCGCTCTTATTCAGTACATTCAGTTGGGTAATGTATCGTAAAATAAATAAAAAACCGCTTATCCCCAAAAACAGGTAATCTTTCATAATGATACACTGCGTTACGGATGCGATAAAAGACAAATAAAAAAGGTACTTCGACATCGATTCGAAACGAAAAAAAACGGTAGAAATTCCACTGTAATACCCTTTCGTGTGTAAATACTTGGATTTAAGTGCTCTCCAAATCCTGAAATTACTCACAATATCGGTCGATGCCATGCTTTCGGGAGAAATGGCAACACTTACTTTTAGTTTTTGTTTTTTCATGACCCGATTCAAAAACAAGTCGTCTTCCCCTCCATCGATGTTTAAAACGGATGAAAATCCCTTGCTTTCGAAAAATAGATTTTTTTTGTAAGCCAGATTGCGTCCCAATCCCATAAACGGTTTACCCCAAATAGCCATGGAGAGATATTTTAAGCCATGGACAAGGTTGTCGTAAAGAATAAATTTACGAAACGGTGTTTTTCGTGCAACTTCCAATCTACAAAAGCCAAGTACCACATCAGCGCCTTTCTCCACAGGCTCCGTCATACTTCGTATCCATCGGGGCGATACAGGGTAGCAGTAAGCCTCCGTGAAAAGCAGCACATCGTGCCTGGCTGCTTTGACAGCCAGCGTCAGTGCCAACTTTTTCTCGTTTATATCGTCTGCTTCTGCCGGCACATAGGTATGGTAGAGGTTCGGATACTTTTGGTTCAACCCCTTCAGCACCACATCGGTTTCATCGGTAGAACCCATGTTTACGACAATCACTTCGAAATCGGGATAATCTTGTTCGAGGATAACGGGCAGATATTTCAACAGGTTCTCCGATTCGTTTTTAGATGCAATAATTACTGAAACACCCGCCGTAGGTTGATAATTATTGTTTTTATTCCTCTTTTTTTCGTACGAATAGGGCTTTCCATAAATAAACAGATAATAGAGAATCTGAATAAGAAAAGATAACACGAACAATGCGCAACAACCCCATAAGGCATATTCCGATGTAGAATCGGGATAATTTATCAAACTCATCTTTTACTGCAAACTATCGGAATAATAAGAAGGAGCAAAACAGCGACAATTGTATCGCGATGCCATCACTTCGCCATAGGCTCCGGCGGAACGAATGGCCAGAAAATCGCCTCGTTGCGTTTGGTTAAGCGGGACATTCTGCGCAAAAACATCGCTCGATTCGCAAATAGGGCCGACAACGTCATACGTTTCAAATTCTTTGTCGGAACTGATATTTTCGATATGGTGAAATGCTTGATAAAGAGCTGGACGAATTAAATCGTTCATACCGGCATCTACAATCACAAATTTCTTCTCTTTACCTTCTTTTACATAAGTTGTCCGGGTAATGAGCGAACCGCACGGAGCCACGATGGAACGTCCCAATTCGAAATGAAGTGTTTGATTTTTTTCGATTTTCACATATTTATCAAAAACGCGGAAATAAGACTCGAAATCGGCAACCGGGCAATGGTTGGGATGTTGATAGTTAATACCTAGACCTCCTCCGACATTGATTACATCGAACGAAATGTCTTGGGTTGCAAACCATTCTCGCAATTCGGACAATTTTACGCAAAGATTCTCGAAGGAAGATAGGTCGGTAATTTGCGAACCGATATGAAAGTGCATACCGATGAGTTTGAGGTGTTTGCTTTCGGCTATAAGCGTCAAAACCTTGGGCAAATCGGATTCGTTGAGTCCAAACTTATTCTCTTCCAATCCGGTAGTGATATATTTATGGGTATGGGCGTCGATATTGGGATTAATTCTCAATGCGATAGCCGCTGTTCTACCGCTTGCCGCGGCCAGTTGCTCTATCACCACCATTTCGGGGCAAGACTCAACATTGAAACAAAAAATATTGTTATCCAACGCGATTTTTATCTCTTTGTCGGTTTTTCCAACTCCTGCGAAAGCAATTTTGGATGCGGGGAAACCGCATTCCAAAGCTTTTAATATTTCGTTTCCGCTTACACAATCCGCGCCAAAACCGTAAGAAGCGATTTCCTGCAATATCCGGGTATTGGTATTGGCTTTCAGGGCAAAATGAATACAATATCTTTTGCCTGCAATTTCTTTTTGGATGGTTTCGAGCGTTCTTCGGAGTAATTCGATATCGTAGTAATAAAAAGGTGTTTCTAAAGATTGAAATTTCTGAACAGGAAAAAAACCTTTTATCATTTTTGCGTAATTTTAGATGTTTAAATCGTTGTTTTTGGAGACAAATTTACACCTTTTTGGTCAAAAACCGATATAAAAGCTTTGCTTCGTTCAAAAGTTTTCAACAAAGGCGAGAGCTTTTTCTATTTTTTCGTTTATCGGTAACGAAAAATCCAGCCACCGGATTGTGAATCCGCGCCGTTCCATTCCACGAAACCAAGTCATTTGCCGTTTTGCAAACTGATGAATCGCTGTTTCGAGTTGGGAATACATCTCTTCAAAAGAGAGTTTTCCGATAATATAGAGCGTTACATATTTATATTCCAATCCGTAATAAATCAAATCATTGGGAGGTACACCGCCATCAATCAAATGTTTCACTTCCTCAATCATGCCCTCGTTCAGCCTTTTCTTCAGACGTGACGATATTTTTTGTCTTCGAGAATCCCTGTTGATGCCAATACCGATAATAATACTTTCAACAGGAGGATAGTCGAGCTCGGACGCAGTTTGTTTACTTTTGAAGTCGGCAATTTCGATAGCGCGGATGGCGCGCTTCGGCGTGTCGATATCGGTTTTGTTATGAAGTGGCTGATAAGATGCAAGAATACGAGTAAGCTCATCAATTTGCTTATTTTCAAGGTTTTTCCTTAGTTCCCTGTTTTCGGGCACATCCGGAAGTTGATACCCTTTCAAAACGGATTCGATGTAAAGTCCTGTCCCGCCGCAAAGAATGGTTTTTCTCCCGCGCGATAATATGTCATTATAAACCTTGTGGAAATCGTTTTGATAATTGAAAAGAGTATATTTTTCGCCGGCATTGCGAATATCAATTAAATGATAAGGAATAGGGTAGCCATCCACCTCATAATCCGATAAATCCTTACCGGTACCAATGTCCATGCCGCGATAAACCTGACGGGAGTCGGCGCTGATAATTTCAGCATTGATTTTGGCGGCAAGCTGTACCGCAAATTTGGTTTTTCCGCTGGCGGTAGGGCCCAAAACAGTTATCAATCGAGAGGGTGCGGATACGTTGTTCATCAACATTCATTTGATGTTTTACCAACTTCCGCCGGCTCCACCGCCGCCAAAGCTTCCGCCTCCGCCACCTCCAAACCCGCCGCCGAAACCTCCTCCCCAACGGGAAGAATTTCTTCCGCCCGATATCGGCGGAAAAAATATGGGTGTGCCACCGCTGCGGCCGTGTCCATTGCCGTCGATATGCTGATCTCCTTTGTTTGTGAGTGCGGGAATAATAAAGAAAACGAGAATAAAAATCAACAAAGGAATCCAGAAAGGTATTCCCTTTGATTCTTCGGCATCGGCGTCAAATTCTCCCGAAAGACGTGCCATTATGGCATCTACCGCCGCATTGACTCCGCCAAAATAATCATTCTCCTGAAAATAGGGAATCATTTTATCGCGGATGATTCTTCCGGTAAAAGAGTCATTCAAAGAAGCTTCCAAACCGTATCCGGTAGCAATAAAAGCTTGCCCGCGACTATCCCCAACCTTAGGTTTTATCAAAATTACCAATCCGTTGTCTTTGCCGGCTTGTCCTACGCCCCATTTTTCTCCCAAGGCGAAAGCGTAATCGGAGGCGGGATAGCCTCCTAAATCGGTAACCGTAACTACGTAAATTTGAGTGGACGTAGAATCGTTATAAGCGAGGAGTTTTTGTTCGAGCAATTGAGTTTCCGCAGGAGAAAAGATAGCGGCAAAATCGTTTACCAAACGATAGGGGTACATGGGAGCGGGAATGTTTTGAGCAGAAATCGCCCAACCCGACACAAGAAACAAACCAAACAGGAATAATCTAATTTTCATTTTCATCCACGATAACATCGTCGCTTAACTCGTTTACATTGTTTCCCGAAATGGGATATAGCGCTTTTATCAATTCTCCTATTCTTTCTACGCCTTTGCAGATGCCTTCGCAAAGACGCTTTTCCCGAAAACAGACAAGCATCTCTTGCAGTACCTTATCCCAAAAGTTTTCTGTCGCGGCGGAGTTAATTCCGCTATCGCCCACGATAGCGGTTTTATGGTCTGCGGGAGCGACAAATAGAAGCACTGAGTTATGTTGCAAAGTCGTGTCCATTTTCAGTTGCTTAAACTTCTGGCAGGCGGCGTCGAAAGGGTCCGATTTGCAGGATTTTGCAATGCACACGCGAATTTCGGCGGAAGTGGAACATTCTGCCGTTCGAATTGCGGTTACAACCTTGTCCAATTCTTCCTTAGTTAACACAAAACGGAGACTTTATTCTTTAAAACTCTACTTTGGGAGCCGTTTCGGCGCCGGCAGCCGCCTGAAAATATCCTTTGGGCTTAAACACAAACCAGCCGGCATAGATCACACGCGGAAATTCACGAATATAGCGATTGTAATCTTGAGCCGTTTCGTTGAAGCGGTTTCTTTCTACCGAAATCCGGTTTTCGGTCCCTGCCAATTCGTCTTGGAGCGCCAAAAAGTTCTGGTTGGCTTTCAGTTCGGGATAGTTTTCCTGAATAAGCAGTAACCGGCCAATGGCAGAACTCAACTCGCCCTGCGCTTGTTGATACTGCTGAATGGTCTCTTCCGTGAGATTGGACGGGTCAACGGTCATTTGTGTAGCTTTGGCGCGAGCCTCGGTTACTTGGGTAAATGTTTCCTGTTCGTGTGTGGCATAACCTTTCACGGTAGCTACCAAGTTGGGAATTAAATCGGCGCGACGTTGATATGCGTTTTGCACGTTTGCCCATTGAGAATTTACAGCTTCCTGCTTATTTACCATGGAGTTGTATCCACAACTCGACAACGTGAGGCCTGCAACGGCCAACAACAAAATGTACTTTACTCCTTTCATTGATTTATTATTTTAGTTGATTATTAAAATTATACTTCAAACGATTTCCAAAAATCGCGCCACTTTTCGGGGGCGTCTTCATCTTGCAAATTATCGTGATTGATGGCAAGCGTCGATTTCACTCCATTGGGTTTGTTTCGGATATTTACGCTTATCTCCGATTTGTCTTCTAGGCGGCAACGCCAATAGCGCCATTTTTCGGTTTTGCTCACAGAGGGTTGGGATTGAATTTTTACGCCATTGAAATCTGAGACTCCCTCTACCCGTTTTTGCCATGTGTTAAGTGCGAAATTCATATCTCCATCAACGGTTTTACTGACGGTAACACTAAAACTGCCATCGCAAGTTTGTCTCTCTTTCCGTTTACCGATGTGTTTTTCGTAGGCCAGCGCAACTCCGTGAGACCACCATTCGGGGCTTTTCGACTTTCCCTTTTCTACTATTTTTTCCAACACCTTCGAAGCTATCTCATGATGGCTCATCTCTTTGGCATTCATCGTGCTCAAATATGCCAACCACTCGTCCCAAGTAATACATGAGCCGGTTTCCAAAGCTTTTACGTTTGAAGGTTTCGCCATTTTCTTAAAAGTACGATTTACAAAATAACGCAAAACGATGTTTTTTGTTTGGTTGAATTCAATATTTAAAGGTATTCTTACTTCGTAAATTCAATTAGCAACTGCCTCTTTTAGATAA
>JBGYGP010000014.1:0-3652 GCA_041820645.1 Proteiniphilum sp.
AGAATATATTTCTTCCCGATACAAATTTAGGGGATAATTTCGGATTTGCCACATAAATTTAAAGCATCTGTTTAAATATTCACGCAAAAATTTGAACATTTCATCCGAAGAAGTGGTATCTTTGTTTTTCAAACAAAAATCAAAACATCATCAACTTCAATGAAATTTATCGGAGCTCATGTAAGCGCATCCGGCGGAGTAGAAAATGCTCCTCTCAACGCGCATCGGATCGGAGCGAAAGCTTTCGCTTTTTTCACAAAGAATCAACGTCAATGGGTTGCCCCGCCTTATAAAGGCGAAAATATCGAACTCTTTAAGTCGCGGTGCGAAGAGTTGGGATACCATCCGGATTATATTCTGCCGCACGACAGTTACCTAATCAATTTGGGACATCCCGAAGAGGAGGCGCTGAGGAAATCGAGAGATGCTTTCAACGACGAGATGGCTCGTTGCGAGCAATTGGGTTTGAACCGATTGAATTTTCATCCCGGGAGTCATTTAAACCTTATATCGGTTGACCGATGTCTCGCCACCATATCGGAGTCGATCAATATTTCGCTCGAAAAGACCAGCGGTGTTACCGCCGTCATCGAAAACACTGCGGGTCAGGGTAGCAATCTCGGATATACTTTCGAACAGATTGCGCTGATTATCGATAAGGTGGACGACAAGAGCCGCGTGGGTGTTTGCCTCGATACTGCTCATACATTGGCTGCCGGATACGAAATCAGGACGAAAGAGGGTTTTACCGAAACGTTTCGGAAGTTTGACGAAATTGTCGGGTTCGACTATTTAAGGGGGATGCACATCAACGATTCGAAAAAGGATCTCGCTTCGCGCGTAGATCGCCACGAGAGTATCGGCAAGGGATTGATGAATATGGATCTTTTTTCGCTTATTATGAACGATGAGCGATTCGATAATATTCCGCTTATTCTCGAAACTCCCGACGAACTTGTCTGGGCGGAGGAGATCCGCCTTCTTTACTCGCTGAAGAAATAATAAAAACAACGTTTCACTCTCTTTTTTTCGTTTCATGTTTCATTTGATGTGGATTGTCTTTATCTTCGGCATTGGAGCGATTGCTTTGGAAGACAGGATAAAGGTTAACAAGTCGGCAACGGCGATACTGATGAGTGTTCTCCTTTGGCTTATTTTGATGTTCAACGGGGAAGATATTTTGGTGAGTCGTTTGAATTCCGATTTTCTGAAATATGTGGAGGTTTCGGGAAGCGGTAATCGCCCGGTTGCGGGACAGTTGGTTTCGTATCTTTCCGAAACGGCATTTGTGGAGCATCTGGGCGATGTTTCGCAAACGCTTTTTTTTGTGATGTGCACGATGCTTATTGTCAGCATTGTGGACAAACACGGAGGATTCAGGGCGGTAGCCGATTTTATAAAGACCGACGACAAACGAAAGCTGCTTTGGTATATCAGTATCGCTTCGTTTTTCTTTTCAGCGTTGCTGGACAATCTGGCGGCTGCTATCGTGCTGATTGCGATTTTGAGGCGATTGGTGCCCAACGATACGGATCGCATGAAGTATGCCTGCATGATTGTTGTCGCCGCCAATGCGGGAGGGGCGTGGTCGCCTATTGGCGATGTTACCACGCTGCTTTTGTGGACGGGAGGGAATATTTCGGCCTGGCATCAAATCTCGCACCTGTTTTTGCCTGCTCTCGTAAATCTTCTTTTGCCGCTAAGTGTCGCTCATTTCTGGTTGTTCAAAAAAGGTTCCAAGCTTAGGACAAAAACCGAACTCAGCCGGGAAGACGAGTATATCAACATGATTCCGCTCTCATCGCGTATTGTCATTTTCTGTATCGGCATTTTGTCGCTCATTGTCGTTCCTTTTTTTTCAGACGGTCACGCACTTGCCGGCATTTATGTGTGTGCTTACGGGGCTTGCTTTTCTGTGGATTTATACCGATTTGATGTATGGAAGGGTTACTGAGATTGTGGATTCTCAAAAGCTGCGTATCTCCAAAATATTCGAGACGCTGGATTTGGGTACGATACTTTTCTTTCTGGGTATTCTGATGTCGGTTGCCGCGCTCGATGTGGGGGGGCAGTTGAAGCTGTTTGCTGATATTCTTACGCAAAGAGTGCAGGAGCCTTACGCCATTGGTTTCCTTATCGGTGTCATTTCGTCGATGGTGGACAATGTTGCGCTGGTGGCGGCCACCATGGGGATGTATCCGGTGGCGGATGCGACGCAGGCTACCTCTGCTTATTTGCACTATTTTGTTGCCGACGGCGGATTCTGGACTTTCCTCGCATACTGCGCCGTTACGGGAGGCAGCATGCTGATTATCGGTTCTGCCACGGGCGTTACGGTGATGGGGATGGAGAAGGTGGGTTTCGGGTACTACTTGAAGCGGTTTTCACCGCTCGCTCTACTCGGATATGCCGGCGGAGCGGCCTTGTATCTTCTCATGGGGTAAAAAACGGGCCGCAGGGCGGCCGTTTTTCTTCGGCAAAAGGCGGATGGGATTGTCTCGCACAAGGGCTCAGCTGCTGTGCTGTTTTCGATGCCCGGATTCGGCGAGGTGCTTCAAACGGAGCAGCGATGAGAATCGCGCTGCTCCGTAGCATCAGTTTTTCGCGAAGTTGATGGGCGGTTTTTTGCGAAAAGCATCTTTGAAACACATCAACGTTTCGGTTCTGGAGAGCCCCAGCGGTTGCAGTTTGTCGTGAATGACACGCAAGAGGTCTTTGTTGTTTTTCGCAAAAACTTTTATCAACAAATCGTATTGCCCGGTTGTGTAGTAGCATTCTACCACTTCGGGGATTTTTTCCAACTCTTTTACAACGTTGTCGAACGAAGAGGGTGAAACTAAAAATATACCCACATAGGCGCAGGTTTCGTAGCCTATCTTTTCGGAATCCAGAATATATTCGGAACCTTTGATAACACCCAAATTGGTCAGCCGCTGCACTCTCTGATGAATGGCTGCTCCCGAAACACCGCACTCGCGCGCTACCTCCAGAAACGGAATGCGGGCATTGTTTACGATAAGTTTCAGAATTTTTTCATCAAGTTCGTCTAAATCGTGATACGCCATAGAAACAAATTTTAAAGTGTCTAATTAATAAAGAGTTTTTGCAAAAGTAATATTTTTATCGGCGATTACCCAATAAAAAATGAGATTCGGACAAAAAAATATTCGAATGTTTTCTTCCAAACCTCGATTCCGAGCGGGTGCTCCGTCTCTGCACCCGATGCCTTCGGTTTTTTGCTGCGCAAAAAGAGGCTAACACCCATTTGATTTCGGCGCCTGGCGAGTGTCTGCAAAAAAAAACGCCATCGACGTTTTTGAATACAATCTAACCTTTTTGAATATGACAACTACTTTTTCGGATACAATTCCCGCCTAAAAGATTAAATTATCATCCTGAAAGATTCAAATTGCTCACACCTCTCGGTTCAAGGCAATAAAGGCAGGAAGTGAGGCGGCGGTTTTCAAGACATTTTCATCAATTAAAAAAGTGGAGGAGTGTAGTTTTCCGCATTTTTTTCTCTGCTTATCGGCTACCCCGAACCGGTAAAAGCAGCAAGGATATTTTTGCGAAAAAAATCCGAAATCTTCAGCAGTCATTCGTTCGGGATATTCTCCGACGAGGGCTTCGCCCAAAAAGTCAACGGCTTGGC
>JBGYGP010000015.1:0-3147 GCA_041820645.1 Proteiniphilum sp.
TTAATCGACAACGACCCGAACACCAAGTACCTGACATTCCAAAAAACAGCCTGGATGACGTGGAAAATGGATCGTCCGTTTGCCGCCACCAAATACACACTCACATCCGGAAACGACGATGACGGCAGAGATCCTAAGGATTGGACGGTTGAAGGGTCAAACGACGGAACCAACTGGGTTGTGCTCGATACGCAGACCAATTATCCCAAGTTCCCGGAAAGGAAACACAAAATCACCTTCCTAATGGCAAACAGAACGGCATACACACATTACAGACTTAATGTGACGGCCAACCATGGCAGCAGCTTATTCCAACTCGCAGACTGGATACTGTACTACGATAGCGGGCAACAATAGCGGATAAAACATAAAACTCAAGGACAAGAGACTGTTTCGAAAATAAGAAACAGTCTCTTGTCGTTTGGAAAACAATTTTACTCTTTTTTTCTTACCTTTGTACCGCAAAAATCAGACAGAGATGACAAACAAGACACGGGTACGTTTCGCTCCCTCGCCCACAGGACCGCTCCATATCGGCGGTGTAAGAACCGCACTGTATAACTATCTGTACACTAAACAAAACGGTGGCGACTTTATTCTTCGCATCGAAGATACCGATTCCTCGCGGTTTGTACCGGGAGCAGAAGAATATATTGCCGAAGCTTTCGACTGGCTTGCCCTGCCGTTCGACGAAAGCCCCGCCAAAGGCGGCTCATTCGGCCCTTATCGCCAGTCGGAACGAAAAGAGATCTACAAAAAATATGTCAATCAATTGCTGGATTCGGGGAAGGCCTACATCGCGTTCGACACCCCCGAAGAGCTGGACGCAAAACGCGCCGAAACGGCCAACTTTCAGTACGATGCAGGCACCCGGCTGACGATGCAAAATTCGCTGACTCTTTCGGCCGAAGAAACGCGGAGGCGAATCGACGAAGGAAACCAATACGTTGTCCGCATCAAGATTGAACCCAATATCGACATTGCAGTCAATGATTTGATTCGCGGCGAGGTAATCATCAATTCATCGGTGCTCGACGACAAAGTCATCTACAAATCGGCCGACGAACTGCCCACCTACCACCTCGCCAACGTGGTGGACGACCGTCTGATGGAAATCACGCACGTTATCCGCGGCGAGGAGTGGTTGCCATCGGCACCGCTGCACGTGTGGCTTTACCGGAGTTTCGGATGGGAAAAAGAGATGCCTCAGTTTGCTCATCTCCCCCTGCTGCTAAAACCCGACGGCAACGGAAAACTGAGCAAACGCGACGGCGACCGGCTGGGATTTCCGGTTTTCCCGCTCGAGTGGAAAGACCCGAAATCGGGCGAAAAATCGTCGGGATACCGCGAAAGCGGATATTTGCCCGAAGCTGTCGTGAATTTTCTGGCTTTGTTGGGATGGAATCCCGGCTCCGAACAAGAGATGTTTACGCTCGAAGAGCTGGTGCGGGCATTCTCTATAGAGAGGTGCGGCAAAAGCGGTGCCAAGTTTGATTTCGAAAAAGCCAAATGGTTCAATCACAAATACATTCAAGAGACCTCAAACGATGTTCTGGCAGATCTGTTCGCCCCCACTCTCGCGGAGAAAAACATCTCTTTTGATAAAAACTACACCGCAAAAGTAATCGGGTTGGTAAAAGAACGGGTAAATTTCGTGAAAGAGTTTTGGGAGCAAGCCTCTTTCTTCTTTGCAGCTCCGGTGGAGTACGACGAAAAGACGGTAAAAAAACGTTGGAAAGCCGAAACCCCGAAACAGATGGAAGAGCTGGGCGAAATGCTGAAATCGATACCCGATTTTTCGCCGGAAGCACAGGAGCATGCCGTAAAAAGTTGGATTGAGCAAAAACAATATGGTTCGGGAGCGATTCTCAACGCCTTCCGCCTTGCGCTGGTAGGGGAAGCAAAAGGGCCTCACCTATTCGATATTTCCGCCGCCATCGGCAAAGAAGAAACCCTGAAGCGGTTGAAGAATGCCATAAACCGGATAGCCCTTTAAAACAAGACAGAACAAATCCGTATTGCGGCTTGTTCTTTAAAAAAAGACTAAAAGCAATGGTTAAAAACGATTTCAAAAAAAAATTCAGACTAAGAACCCGCTATTTTGTTCCGACCGTTTTTATCGTATCGATTCTTCTCGTTGCTTCTTTATTTCCCAAACAAGGGCAATTCAAATACTCTTTCAACGAAGGGAGGCCCTGGCAATACGGGTTGCTTACGGCGCCCTTCGATTTTCCGGTTTACAAACCGGCCGAACAACTCAAAGCCGAACAAGACAGCATTCTCCGATTTTACGAACCTTATTACCGGATAGACAAAGAGATTCAGAAGAATGCAATTGCGGAGTTTGACGCGGATGTAAATTTAAGCCCCAAGTTGGAGGTTTTTTCTCCCTCCCATATCCTCTATCTTCGGAACAAGCTCAACGATATTTACAAAAACGGCATCATGCGTTCGGAAGATTACGACAGGGTACTCGAGTCGGGCATCCGCTCTATCCGGGTAAAAGAGGGAAATGTAGCCGAATCGAGGAGCATAAGCGCTTTTCAGACCAACAAATCGGCTTACGAAAAAATATTGGCCGATGCGCCTAAAAATCTCGACCAAAACCTGCTCAGGGCTGCCGACATCAACAAATATATCCGGGAGAATGTAGTTTACGACGCCTCTACTTCCGATAAAGCACGGGAAGAATTTATCCAGCAGGTTTCGGCAACGTCGGGGTTGATTCAGGCGGGACAACGCATTATCGACCGGGGAGAAATCGTAACGGAAGAGACCTACCGGATACTTTCGTCGTTGCGCAGAACGACGGAAGAAAAACTTGGCGGAGGCCCCGCCGGCAACCGGCTTACGTTTATAGGGCAACTTATCCTCATCGCTTTTCTCTTCTCGGCATTTTACCTCTATCTTTTGTTTTTCCGCCCCAACGAATACAAAAACCGCCAGCATATCCTTTTTATGGTATCGTTGGTTGTGCTTTTCATTTCGATTACGGCGATTACCCGTAGATTCGACATCAATGCCTACATCATTCCCTACGCCATTGTTACCATCCTCATCAGGACGTTTATCGATTCGCGCACCGCACTATTCGCCAGTTTGGTAACGATTATCATCTCTTCGTTGATGATTCCGTTTGCTTTCGAA
>JBGYGP010000016.1:0-8153 GCA_041820645.1 Proteiniphilum sp.
AGAGAAGTGGAAAAGCATAACACCGACCTGCCTGTCGAAAAAATGCTTGCGGAAAATCGCAAATACGGTATCGTTTACAGCAGAGAGGGCGAAATTGTGGAGTGGAACTTCATGGATAGCCATGATGCTTTCGTTAATAACCGAAAGGAATAAGGCAATTGGTTGCATAATTAATTAAAAATAGTTCGAATCCGATTTTTTCCCTGCTGTAACACAGAGAGAAACTGTTTGTTAATTGTTGTAGTTAAAAGAGAGAAAAAAAGAATATTGCCCCGGGAATTTACTTTTTGGGTACGGGATGCAATTTGCAAAATGAAATTTGAAACATTATTTCCTCTTTTTACTGTTAGCTTTTAGCTACCGGTTTTTCGCTTTGTGTGAAAAAAGAACGGATAAAGGAGTGAAAAGCGATGAGGTTGTGGGTAGTGGGTTTTATCGTTTACTTGTTAAATCGTTTAACGAGTAAACTTTTATCTCCCCGCAAGGAAATCGGAGTAGTGCTCCTTTCATCGAAAGCAACGCGGCAGTTGAGCACTTACGAGGCTCGTTGGTAAAAGGAAAGAGGGGAGGGGAGGCTCGGCGAAGTTTCTGTCGATGCCGCCGTTATCAGTCGGAGGCGCATCGCGCGAAGCGTTATTCGGCTAAAGGACGGTTGCCCGCAGCACCTGATACGAAATTTGATTCACTATTTTCCGAACGTTACCGGACAACAGGTATAAACAACTATTATTAATAAAAATACATTAAACAAATTAATTAAATTCAAATTGTATTATGGAGACAATAAGACAAACAAAAAGTAAAGGATTCTCAACCGGTTTAATAATCCTTGGGTGTTTAATCCTCGCATCTATCTTCTTTTTCGGAGTATGTGGTTCGCCGAGCCATTTCGATGACAAAGGGCATCCTCTGCCCGGCAATGTATTCGGCACCCTTTATCAAGGCGGATATGTAATTCCTGTTGTTATCACATTATTATTGACAGTCATCTCCCTTTCCATTGAACGTTTTTTTGCTTTAAACCGAGCCAGTGGTATGCAGAAGAACGAACAATTCGTATTGAAAGTAAAACAAAGGATAGACGAGGGCGATATCACCGAAGCAAACCGACTTTGCGACGAACAGAAAGGGTCTATCGCCAATATAGTAAAAGAAGGACTGGTACGATATAAGGATGTGGAAGATATTCCGAACATTACCAACGCCGACAAAGCAGAACTGATTCAAAAAGAAATCGACGAAGCCACTACCTTGGAGTTGCCGTATTTGGAGAAAAACCTCAATATTATCGGAGCCATTTCCACTTTGGGTACATTATTCGGACTGTTCGGAACGGTATTGGGTATGATACGCGCTTTCTCCGCAATGGGACACGAAGGTGCGCCGGACTCTACCGCTTTGGCTGTAGGTATCTCGGAAGCCTTGATGAATACCGCCCTGGGTATCGGTACCGGCGCTTTGGCTATTATTTCCTATACCTACTTTTCAGGAAGAATCCAGACAATGACCAATGCCGTAGATGAAATCGGATTTGCCATAGGACAATCGTTTGTAAAACGTCACGGCGGATTGTCTAAATAATTTAAACGTTTTATCTACAATTGTTTCGTTAACTAAAAGAAAACAATGGCTAAAGTAAAGAAACATAGCATCTTTATCGACATGACTGCGATGAGTGATGTAACGGTTCTCCTGCTTACATTTTTTATGCTCACTTCAACCTTTCTGCCTCTGGAACCGGTCAGGGTAACCGCTCCGGCTTCCGTGATGGAGATCAAAGTGCCCGATTACAATGTGATAAACATTTTGGTTGATCTTGAGGGGAAAGTTTTTGTGAATATCGATCGCCCGGAGGTGCGCATGGAGGTGTTGGAAAAGATGTCCACCGAATATGGAGTAACGTTGAATGATGCGCAAAAAAGAGTCTTTTTGGAACAACCCTTTATCGGGGTGCCGATGAGCCGTCTGCCCGCTTTAATGGATATGCCTTTCGGGGAACAGGATGCGACGATGAGACAATACGGCATTCCGAGCGACAGTACTGACAATCAGTTTGTCCGCTGGATACAAAAAGCGAGAGAGATAGACAGTGAAATGAAGATAACGATTAAGGCCGATCATACCACCCCTTATCCGCTCATTGAAAAGGTAATGAAAGACCTGGTAAAGATAAAGGCAAATCGTTATAGTTTGGTAACCGTGCTTAGAGGTGCACCGGAAGGATTTTAAACGATGTTAATTGATAGAATATAGAATATGGCAAATATTGATACAGGCGGAGACAGCGAGAAAAAAGGGAAACCTAAAAAGGAGACGTTGCGCGTAGATTTTACCCCCATGGTGGACATGAACATGTTGCTTATTACGTTCTTCATGCTCGTTACCACTTTGTCGAAACCTCAGGTAATGGACATCGCGATGCCTTCGGATCAAAAAGTGCAAGACGATCAGGCTCCCAAAGTGAAAGAGTCAAAAGCGATTACCCTTTTGCTGGGAGAAGAGGACAAGGTATATTATTATCAGGGTAAACTCGATGAGAATGCTTATAACGATTATACCGTTTTGAAAGAAACATCCTACTCTTCCAACACGTCGAATGAAGGATTGCGGAATATTCTTCTCGAAAGGAACGCGAATGCCGTTAACCGGATGCGGGAGCTGAAACTCGAACGGGCGGAGAAAGGTAACAAGATGTCGGAAGAAGAGTTCAAGGAGCGTTCTCAGGAGATAAAAGGAGATGTAGATGCTCTTACGGTAATTATTAAGCCGATGAAAACATCCAACTACAAAAACTTAGTGGATGCTCTCGATGAGATGCAGATATGCAGCGTCGGGAAATACGCTATTGTGGATGTAACCGAAGGGGAGCATATCCTTGTGGAGAACTATAGGAACAGAGGCGCAAGCGGCGCCGAAAACGCAGCACCCCAAAGCCGATAAACATAAAGATACGATATGGATAAATTCATAAACATAAATTCTTTCGAATGGTGCAACTTGGTCTTCGAAGGAAGAAATAAAGGATACGGAGCCTATAAGTTACGCCAAACCGCATCCAAAAGATACATTGTCGCATTTCTTGTCGTGGTGGTTATCATGGCCATTGTCTCTTTACTCCCTCAATTGTACGGAGTGGTGGAGAATCTGACGAAGAAGAATCTCGGCGCAATGGAGGAAGTGGTGGAATTATCAAATCTTCCCATTGAAGAGAAGATTCCCGAAGAAAACATTATCAAAGAGGAAGAGACGCCTCCCCCTCCACCGCCTATGAAATCTTCCATTCAGTTTGTACCTCCCGTCATTGCAAAAGACGAAGAGGTAAAAAATGTCAGACACATGATCACGCAGGAAGAGGTGCAGGCCTCCACCCTCCAGATATCCATTGCGGATATTAAGGGTACGGATGAGCGGAATGGAATAGATATCAGCGAATTGAGCAAGGCCAAAGTCGTGGTCGATGAAAAGGTGATCGTAGAAGACAAACCGATCGAGAATGCAGAACAAGCGCCCTCTTTCCCGGGTGGTCCGGAAGCTTTGAACAAGTTTCTGGCAGAAAACGTGAAGTATCCGGTCATCGCTCAGGAGAGCGGTATTCAGGGTACGGTAATCATCAAATTTGTGGTTTCCAAAACCGGAGATATCGTGGATATTCAGGTTTTACGCGGTGTGGACGCTTCGCTCAACCGGGAGGCCCTCAGAGTAGTGCAGATGATGCCCAAATGGATACCGGGTAAACAGAAGGGGAAAGCGGTTTCCGTTTATTTTACTCTTCCCATTGGGTTTAGCTTGCAGAGTTAATATTTTTTTATTATTGTTTGTTCAATGAAGGAAAAAAGACGATCCGAAAGTTTGAAGAAAAGTTTTAAACTGATTTGGGGAATAACGATGATTTTTATTTACCTCTCGGTCGCATATTTATTGGTATTTACTCCTTTATTTCGAAAAAATATTCCTGAGGCGATAAGAATTGCATTTGGAATCATTTTTGCTGTTTATGGAATATTAAGAGGTTATAGATTATGGAAAGAGTAATGAATAATAATATTGTGCCGCAAAAGACTTTATTCTTTATAATTGTCGGATCGCTTTTTCTATCATCCTGCCAACCTAGGAAGATAAGAACCGACACACCTACATCCGGCATTGCGCAAATAGCGGTAGACGGAAGCTTTGCCCCTGTCGTGGAAGCGGAGATTAATGTTTTCGAGGCGCTCAATACCGACGCCACGATCATCCCGGTATATACTTCCGAACGAAATGCTTATAATCTGTTGATGGATGACAGCATCCGTTTGGTTATCGGCCCCCGTTTATTGACAGAACAGGAACAAACAGTTATCAAAGAGCGGAAACAGCGTGTGAGAAGTCAGAAAATCGCGATTGATGCCATTGCTTTGATTACACACAAAGAGAACAGGGATACTCTGTTGACGATAGACGATATAAGGAATATTTTATCGGGAGATATCGCGAGTTGGAAACAGATAAACCCCGACTCACCGTTAGACAGCCTCACCGTGATGTTTGATACGCCCAGTTCGGGTATGGCACGTTACATTCAAGACTCACTTTGCAACAAACGGCCTTTCGGGAAAAATGTGAAGGCAATCTCGCCCGATAGTACTTCGGTCGATATAACACAAATGAGCTCGCACGACAAAGTGATCGAATACGTGGCTTCGCAACGCAACGCGTTGGGGTTTGTAAGCCTGAGCTGGCTTGTCAATTCGGTAGATACTGCAAGCCTCAGCTTTACGGATAACGTAAATATTGTATCGGTAAGCAATGCAACGCACGCTACTCCCGGCAACAGTTACAAGCCATATCCTTACCAGTTGGCACTGGAGTTGGCGCATCGCGAATCTCCGCTTGAATTTCCGGTAGGAGGTTATCCGTTGATTCGCAGCATATATGTTATCATCACCGATGCCTTTGGCGGTTTACCTTCCGGCTTTTTTAATTTTATCGCCGGCGACAGGGGACAGCGAATTGTATTGAAATCGGGTATCCTGCCCGCAAACCGGCCGATCAGATTGGTTCAAGTAACGGAAGATACTTGATAATAGCGGCTTGATAATACCAGGAAATACCTTGAGTTTGTTGAAGGGATAGCCGGCACCCGCCTCTTGAAGATAAAATATCTTTCGGAGTTTGAAGAACTTACGAAGTTGTTTAATCGGTTTGCCGTCCCACCTCCTTATCGAGAAGGTTCGGTAAGGCGCTTTCTCCTGGGAGGTTGACGACGGGCGCTTTTGTACCAATCTTCATACAATCCATATATTGTTTTAATGAAATCACTCAAAGAATTATTCAAAATAGGCAACGGTCCCTCCAGTAGCCACACGATGGGGCCTAAAAAAGCAGCCGAACTGTTTCTTCAAAGAACCCCCGATGCAAAAAGATACACGGTAACGCTCTACGGAAGCCTCGCAGCTACCGGAAAAGGACACTTGACGGACGAAGCCGTCTTGAAGGTTCTTGAACCGGTGGCTCCAACCGCCATCGAATGGATGCCGAAAACGTTTCTTCCCTTTCATCCCAATGCTCTCAGATTCGATGCTTTTGACGGGCAAGGCAAACAGATTGACTCCCGGACGGTGTACAGCGTGGGAGGCGGTACCCTCTCCGACGGAGAAAAAATAATCGGTATCTCCGACAGCCAGAAAAAAGATATCTACCCGATGACCAATATCAACGACATCCTTCTCTGGTGCGAAGAAACGGGAGGCTCTTATTGGGAATATGTGGAGACCCACGAAGAATCGGATATATGGGATTACCTCAACGAAGTGTGGAAAGTAATGCAAGACGCCGTAAAACGAGGTCTCGACAACGAGGGAATACTTCCCGGCCCCTTGGGGTTGCACCGCAAAGCCACCTCCTACTATATCAAGGCAAAAGGATACAAGGCCTCGCTTCAATCGAGGGGTTTGGTTTTCTCCTATGCTTTGGCCGTTTCGGAAGAAAATGCTTCGGGCGGCAAGATTGTAACCGCGCCCACTTGCGGTTCGTGCGGAGTGGTGCCTTCGATATTGTACCATCTGTACGAGATCAGGGATTTTAGCGACAAGCGCATCCTGCGGGCATTGGCAACGGCTGGCCTATTCGGCAATGTGGTAAAAGAAAACGCTTCTATCTCAGGAGCCGAAGTAGGTTGTCAGGGCGAGGTGGGCGTTGCCTGTGCCATGGCCGCGGCAGCGGCCAATCAACTTTTCGGCGGCAGTCCCGCACAGATAGAATACGCGGCGGAGATGGGGCTTGAACACCACCTTGGCATGACTTGCGACCCGGTTTGCGGATTGGTGCAGATACCCTGCATCGAACGAAACGCTATGGCTGCGGCGCGCGCGCTCGACGCCAACCTTTACTCCTCGCTTACCGACGGAGTACACCGCGTCTCTTTCGATCGCGTGGTGGAAGTCATGCGACAAACAGGGCACGATTTGCCCTCGCTCTACAAAGAAACCGGAGAAGGCGGACTCGCCAAAGGGCATCTCTTTTCGAATTGATGTTGCAGAAAAATCGGAGCGAAAGAGAGCTAAGAGCCTCGAAACCACTCTTTCGGAGGCGGGCACGTCTCTTTTCCTGAAGAAATAACCTCCCCTCCTTGCCGGCAAAATACCCGAAACCGTGTCCCGAACCAACAAAAAGGCGAATCTGAGAAAGATTCGCCTCTTATTGTAAAGGTATTCTCTGCCGGAGCAATTATTTCCCGCATTCCAGTTGCAATGTTTTGCTCGGTTGGTCGCACACTTCGGTAGGACCGAAATACTGAATGGGGCCGGGATACACGTAATCGGTTTCGATAGCCCACCTTTCGCGTTGGCTTGCAAAATAGAGGAACGGTTTGCCGTCGAGTTTTACCAGCGCTTTCTGGATTACGGGCTTCATGGCTCCGTGACGGCGTTCCATGTTCATCATCATCGTAATAGGGATTCCTCCAGCAATCCATTCGCCGGCAGAAGCCGTGGTGTTGCGCACCGACGACATATAGCCGGTTTTTCCGCTTGCTATCAACATAGAAGCGGTGTATCCCAGAGAGTAGCAATAGTCGGCATCGTAGTTCGACGGAGCGGCGCAACGTCCTTCGTAGCCGAAAAAGTGGGTGATGGAAGCGAACTTTCCTTTGTATTTGCCCTCTTTTTTCCATTCATCGAGGCGGGTTTTTACCATTTCGGCCAGTAGTTTTTCGGTTTCAATCAGCGATACCTGTACGTTTCCGTGCGGGTCGCGGTCGAGTGTCAGCTGGCGGGCGACGGCTTCGGGGAGGCTGGCGTAGATTTCGGAGTTTTTGGGCGAAAGTTTACCGATGATGTAGTCGCGTTTTCCCGAACGACGTACCAAATCGTACTCTTCCTGATTGTGAGCGAGAAAATCGTTCAATTCGGCAATCAGCGCCTTCATAGCAGGAATAAACTCAATCAATCCTTCCGGAATCAATACCGTCCCGAAATTCAATCCCTGTTCGGCGCGTTTGGCCACTACGGCGGCAATTTCGTTGATAATATCGTCGAGCGATTGCTGTTTGCTTTCCACCTCTTCCGATACGATGCAGATGTTGGGATGAGTTTGCAGGGCGCACTCGAGGGCGATATGCGAAGCCGAACGCCCCATCAGCTTGATAAAGTGCCAATATTTCCGCGCCGAGTTGCAGTCGCGCTGGATATTGCCGATCACTTCGGAATAGACTTTACAAGCGGTATCGAATCCAAATGAGGTTTCGATTTGTTCGTTTTTGAGGTCGCCGTCGATGGTTTTCGGGCAACCGATAACCTGAACTCCGGCGTCGATGGATTTGTAATATTCGGCCAACACGCAGGCGTTGGTGTTGGAATCGTCTCCCCCGATAATAACCAGCGCTTTGATATTCAATTTTTTCAAGATATCCAATCCCTTGTCGAATTGCTCTTTTTCTTCGAGTTTGGTGCGTCCCGAACCGATGATGTCGAATCCGCCCGTGTTGCGGTATTCGTCGATAATATCGGCCGTAAGTTCCTTGTACTCGTGATTTATCAGTCCGGCAGGGCCAAGAATAAAGCCGTAGAGGCGGCTATCGGGATGTAGGCGTTTGATGCCGTCGAAGATTCCGGCAATCACATTGTGTCCGCCTGGAGCTTGTCCACCGGAGAGAATTACTCCTACATGGAGGGGGG
>JBGYGP010000017.1:0-4562 GCA_041820645.1 Proteiniphilum sp.
AGAGATATTTATTTTACTTTTGCAGGGAATATTTTTATGAAAATTTAAAAACGGATTTCTTGTGAATAAAAAAATTGTCTTCCTATTACTTGCTTTGTCGAGCCTCCATCCCGCTTTTGCTCAAAAGGTGAAAATTACAAACTCCAACGTTGTGCAAGACAACAACTACAGCGGACGCGGCAACGACAACGAAGAGATTCTGGAAATCGAAATTGTGGCGTCAGGCAAAAAACCGGTAGCGCTGAAAACGCTGAAAATGAATATGAACGGCACCACCGACATCCACGATGTAGAAGAAATAAAAATCTACCGAAAATCGGACAAAGCTCCTTTCGACCCGAGAAACCCTCTCAAAAACGCCCTCTTATCGGGAAAAGCCAAACCGCAAAGCGGCAACTTCCTCGTTCCCCTTCACGGAACGCTCGCCGCCGACACCACGCGCTTCCTCGTTACCTACAAGGTGAAAGAGACCGCCCGCGAAGGGAATAAATTAGACGCTTCGGTTAGCGAGCTCTCAACGAAAAACGAAACCTACCGCTTTGCCGAAAGTAACCCCGACGGAGCCCGCGAAATACTGCTCAGAAGAACACTGGTGTATGCTCCAAACGATTACGGTTCCAAAAACTACCGCATCCCCGCCATCGTTACCGCAGCCGACAGCGCATTGGTAATCGTTACCGACAAAAGAAAACACAACAGCACAGACCTCCCCGAAGACATCGATCTCGTGGTAAACCGCAGCGTCGATGGTGGCAAAACATGGTCGCAACCCCTTACCATCGCACAAGGACAAGGAAAAGGAAAAGGATATGGTGACGCGCTCATTGTGAAAACAAAATCGGGAAAATTGATAACGCTCTTTGTCGGAGGCCCCGGCCTGTGGGGTTCTACCCCCGACAAACCCCAACGGGTTTACATGGTAACCAGCATCGATAACGGAAAATCGTGGACATCGCCGCGCGACATCACTTACCAGATTTACGGATACGAAAACAACGACCCAGTACGCTCAAAATGGATAAGCCTTTTTATCGGTTCGGGACAAGGACTGACCACCAGAGGGGGAAGAACAATGTGCGTTCTCGTTGTGCGCGAACCCGGGAAAAAGGGGCTTCACAACTATGCCCTCTATTCCGACGACGAAGGCGAGAATTGGAACGTTTCGCAACTTGCCATCGAAAACGGCGACGAAGCAAAAGTAATCGAACTCAACAACGGAGATATTCTGATGAGCAGCCGACAACCCGAACCCGCAGGAAACAGGCTTTGGGCGATTTCGAAAGACGGAGGCGTTACCTGGGGAGAGAGAAACAGTTGGAGCGAAATTTGGGGAGCAAGATGCGACGCCGACATCGTAAGGCTGACTTCCACGCAGGACGGATACGACAAAGACCGCATCCTGCACACCATGCCCAACAGCGAAAGAAGAAAAAATGTAACCCTCTGGATAAGTTACGACGAGGCAAAAACATGGCCGATAAAGAAAACCATCGCACCGAACGAATCGGCCTACTCCTCCATCGCCATTCTGCCCGACGGCACAATCGGCGTCTATCTGGAAGAAGACGAAAGGTTTCCGTACAGAATGTACTTCCTCAACTTCTCCCTCCACTGGCTTACCGACGGCCGCGACAAATACATTCCGCCAAAGAGGTGAGGAATGCCCGCAACTTGCGCCGCTCTACCTTACGGCAACGACTTCTATTTCTACCAAAGCCTCTTTGGGTAACGTTTTCACGGCAAATGCCGAACGGGCGGGAAAAACTCCGTCGAACTGCTTCTCGTAAACTGCGTTCATCTCGCCGAAAAGCGACATGTCGGCCAAGAAAACCGTGGTTTTCACGATATTCTCGGTAGTGAGCCCCGTTTCAGCCAGAATGGCTTTGATGTTTTTGAACGATTGTTCGGTTTGCTCTGCCACACCGCCGGCAACAAGCTGCCCGTTGGCGGGGTCGAGAGGAAGCTGCCCCGAAAGGAAAACCATTCCGTTTGCTTCGATTGCTTGACTGTAAGGCCCGATGGCGGCAGGCGCATGGAGAGAGGAAATTGCTTTTTTCATTTTCAATTATTTATTCTGTTATCGGATTGAGTCGTTGTCTGATCGCTTCATAAATCATCACGCCGGCGGCGACCGAAACATTAAGCGACCGAATGGTCCCGAATTGGGGAATTTTCACCAAATCGTCGCAAAGGCGGATAATTTCGTTGGAGATGCCGGCATCTTCCGAGCCCATTACAAGAGCCACCGGAACCGACAAGTCGTTCTCGGTATAATGAACGGCGGCTTTCTCGGTGGCGGCAACCACCTTGATTCCGCTGTTTTTAAGAAAAACAACGGCATCTTTCAGATTGTTTTCCCGGCAAACGGGAAGGGTATGCAAGGCTCCCGCCGAAGTTTTAACGGCATCGGCGTTGACGGCAGCGCTGCCTCGCGCCGGCACGACAATGGCATCTACGCCGGCAACCTCGCATGTGCGGGCAATGGCCGCAAAGTTTCGTACATCGGTTACGCCGTCGAGCACAACGAGAAAAGGATTTTTTCCTTCTTCGTACAAAATCGGAATAATGTCTCCTATCTTTTGATAAGTTACGGCCGACGTGAAAGCGATAACCCCTTGATGGTTTTTGCGCGTAATCCGGTCGATTCGCTCCACCGGTACGCGTTGCATGGGAACTTCATTCTGCCTCAATACCTCCTGTAACTCTTTAAAAAGTTCGCCGGAAAGTTCGCGTTTTACCAACACCTTGTCGATGTCTCTACCGGCTTCCACCGCTTCGATAACGGCGCGAATGCCGAAAATCATCTCTTTTTCTCTCATTCTTTTATTTTGTTGCGTGCTGTACATTCAGCATTACCTTTGCATTCGCTACGGCCTGCGCCGATACTTCTGCCCCGCTCAGCATGCGCGCAATTTCTTCCACCCGCTCGTCTTCCGATAGTTGCCGCATATAGGTTTGGGTAACATCCTGCTTGTCGTCCTTATAAACGATGTAATGTGCATCTCCTTTGGACGCAATCTGCGGCAGGTGCGAAATGGCGATAACCTGCATATCGTTGCCCATTTCCCGCATGATTTGTCCCATCTTATCGGCAATTTCACCCGAAGTTCCGGTATCTATCTCATCAAAAATAATGGTCGGCAAGGCGGTTGCGCCGGCAATCATCGATTTCAGGCAAAGCATCAGGCGCGAAATCTCGCCTCCCGAGGCAATTTGCGAAACGGGTTGCAGAGCGACATTCTTATTCGCCGAAAACAGGAAGTTTACGGAGTCGAAACCCTCTATGTCTTCCTGTGGCTTGGAGGAAATAGCACACGAAAACTTTGCGTTGGGCATGCCTAAATCGCGCAACATCGCAGAGAGTTCACTCTCCATTCCGGGAATTGCTTTTTTTCTCTTATCGCTCAGCTTTTCAGCCGCTTCGCGAACGATCTGCCGCTTCTGCAAAAGCTCTTTCTCCAGCAGTTCGATTTGCTCGTCGGAAGAGGATATCTTCTGCAACCTCTCGTCCAATTCTTTTTCAATATCAAGCAGTTCGCGAACTGTTTTTACCGAATGTTTTTTCTGCAAATCGTAAATAAGGTTCAACCGCTCTTCGATAAATTGCTGCCGTTTGGCGTCATAATCGATTGTTTCGAAATACTTTTCGGCCTCCTCGTTCACATCTTTGAGGTCAATCAACGAAGTTTCGACGCGTTGCGCCAATTCTTGGGCTCTCGGGAAATAGTTTTGAATGCCGCTCAATATATCGTAAATGCGTTTTAACCGGCTTTCCATACCGGTTTCGTCGCCCGAAAAGATTTGGGTTGCTTCGAAAAAAGAGGATTTTATCTCTTCGGCATGGGTTATTGTTTCGAGTTCCGACTCGAGCAGTTCCTGCTCGTCTTCCTGCAAGCGCGCTTCGGCAAGGGAGGAGAATTGAAATTGCAGGTACTCTTCCTCCTCTTTGCTTTTTCGGGCTTCCTCTTTGAGTTCCGATAACTGTTTTTGGGTCTTCAGGCAATCCCTGAAACACGATTGATATCTCTCTTTCTCCTCTTTTGTTTTGGCAAGGATATCCAACGTATCGAGCTGAAACCGGTTGTCGTTGAGCGACAGATTTTGATGCTGCGAATGAATGTCGATCAACTTATCCCCCAATTCTTTCAAATCGTTGAGATAAACGGGAGAATCGTTTACAAAAGCGCGCGACTTGCCGTTTGTCCAGATTTCGCGACGTATGATGCATTCACCGGAATCGTACTCCCAATCTTTTTCAGAGAAAAGCGGTTGAAGATTGTATCTGGCAATGTCGAAAACGCCTTCTATAGTACATTTCTGTTCGTTTTGCCTGATATGCTTTGCCTCGGCGCGCTGTCCCAAAATAAGAGACAATGCCCCGATGATTACAGACTTTCCCGCGCCGGTTTCTCCGGTAACAGCCGAAAATCCGGAGTAAAAATCGATTTCAAGCGAGTCGATCAATGCGTAATTTTCTATCGAAAGGGATTTTAACATAGTTTTCTGTTTCTAAGTTTCACCTCAGTTTGTCTGTTTCAAACGGGCGGGTGGGATATATTTTC
>JBGYGP010000018.1:0-4775 GCA_041820645.1 Proteiniphilum sp.
ATGTTGGCGTATTCAAAAAGGTTAGTAATATATTCAAAAAAGTTGTTGGCGTATTCAAAAAGGTTAGTAATGTATTCAAAAAGGTTGTTGGCATATTCAAAAAGGTTAGTAATATATTCAAAAAAGTTGTTGGTGTATTCAAAAAGGTTAGTATTGTATTCAAAAAAGTCGATGGCGTTTTTTTTGCAGACACTCGCCAGGGGTCGGAATCAAATTAGTACCGGGGTTTTAAAGCCCGTCAGTTATTCGTTGTTGTTCGGTAAACCATCAAGCAATCGATTATTCGCATAAAAGAGGTTTGGGTGTTAGCTTCTTTTTGCGCAGCAAAAAACAGCTTTAAGGAAAAACTAAATAAGGTAATGACAAAATAAAACAGAGGCTGTCTTACTTTTGAGACAGCCTCTGTTTGTAATTGCTATCGAGAAACTCCTTATCTTCTTCCCGAACTCGACCTGCCCGAACTGCTGCGTGTGTTGGAGTCGTTGCCATCGCCCGATTGCGAACGGGCGGAGCCGCTGCTTCTTGTCGAGGAGTTGCCGCTGCGCGATACTTCCGAGGCCGAACTGCGTCTGCTGCCCGACTCTTGCGGGGCAACGCTTCTCGAACTTTCTCTCGAAGAGCGGGTCGTGCTATTGTCCACCGACCGGCTGCGGCCTGTTGCAGAGGATTGTCCGGGCGCAGCAGATCCGCTGTTTCCGTAAGAGCCCGACTCATTTACCGGGCGGCTGCTTCTCGCGGAAGATTGCGGAGCCGCATTCCGGCTACTTTCACTTGACGACCGGGAGTTGTCGAACGTACTGCTTCTGCCACTGCTGCTCCTTTCCGAAGAGCGGGAGTTGTCCCACGTGCCGCTGCTTCTGCTCGAAGAGCGGGAATTGTCGAATGTACCGCTGCTTCTGCCGCTTCTCTCGTATGAGCGGGTGTCCGATGCGCCGCTTTCTCTTGTTCGCGAACCGGAATCATTTATCGTACTTCTGTTGTCGCTGCTTCTCGAAGAGCTGCTTCTCCCCGATTGCGAACTTCTCGATACCTCTCCGGGCTCGGGTTGATATACATTTACCGACCTGCCGCTTACCGAAGTTCTCCTGTTGCTGTGATTCATTTCGAGGTTGCGCACGCTTACGCTTCTCCCCGATGAGCGTTCGAATTCTCTCTGAGTAGGCCCGCTGTAATATCGGTTGTTGTTGTACACATACGTGTTGTTTATAATCGTAGTATTATTGTATATGTGGGTGTTATGGCTTCGCCCCGTGTAGTATCGGTGCATATTCCGGCTATACATATACTTGTCGGGTAAGAAAACCCACCACGGCGAAGGAATGTTGACGGACACGCTCACCCCTACGCTCGGGCCCAACGGCGCCCATCCGTAATATCCGCCGCCGCTGCGCCATGTTACCCAGGCGGGCGCCCATTCGTATCCGGGAATCCATGCCCATCCGTAATAATCGTCGTAAAACCAGCGTCCGTAGTGGAAAGGCGCCCATCCCCACGAATAATCCGACACCCAAGTGTTTCCGTAATCGGTCATTACCCAATAACCGTTTGTCGCGTAAGGATGAAAATTTCTGCCCACTCTCGGAATCCAAATTCTTCCGTAAGAGTTGTGTCGCACCCAACGTCCGTAAGGACGAAGTTCTTCGTAGAAAACCCGATAGCTTATCCTGCCGCGATTGTAAGCATAATCGTCGTCATAGTAGTCGTCATAGTAATCGTCATCGTAGTCATCGTAATAACCGTTGTCGCCGTAATATCCGTAATCTCTGTCATAGCCTCTTTGTGAATATACTCCGCAGGAAGTCGTCAGCGCGGCTGCAAACGCCATGATGAATATTTTATGTATCGCTTTCATAATGGGAGGTTGTTTAAATTGTTAATAAACTTCTTTGCTTTTTATGACGCTCTTCATCAGAATTGGTTTAACTCTTGGCTCGAAAATGTTTTTTATGTAAAAAAATATGGCGGGAATAAGGTTTAACGTTGTGCGCAGGCGATTTACAGGGCGCAGTTGATGCCCTCGCTACCCTATGTCTTCATACGGAAGCGAGGCAATGACATCGGAGATTCTATCCAAAGCCTCTTTGAGCGGTTTGGATACCATCCCCCTGACAAGGGGAGGCAGGTCGGCCCGAAGCGTCAATTTCATCTTGGTATCTTTTTCGGCCTTCCGCACCAACTGAATCCAGAGGAAAACATCGAAAGGAAACTTCTCCGATTTGAGTTTCAGCAACTTGTTTGGCTCACGTTCCACTACCCGAAAGCAAACCTCTCCCACCGGATCGACGCGAAAAGAACAGGAATCTTTATCGAACCTGAAATCTTTGATTTTATCTTCGGGAATACGGTCTTTCACCAATTCGAGCTTGCTCAAATCCGAAAGCGTCCCGAAGATCGTATCCTCGTTGAAATAGATCGTTTTGATTTCGCTTGTAAATTCAGTCATTTATTTCGTCTTTTTGGCAGGCTCTCCCCATGTATCGGGATGCTCGCGCCAGTTTTGGAGAATCCTTACATCTTCCTCATCGATATAATCGATTTTGAGGGCTTCATCGAGAATCGCGTCGTAGGTGCAAAGCGTAGAAAGTTGCACTTTGGCTTCCGACATGCTTTTCTCAGCCATCGGAAATCCGTATGTGAAAACGGCAACCATCCCGATCACTTCCGAGCCGTCGCGCCGGATGGCTTCCACAGCCTTCAGACTGCTTTGCCCGGTAGATACGAGATCTTCTACCACAACTACTTTCTGATTGGGCTTCAAGTCGCCCTCGATCAAATTCTCCAATCCGTGATCTTTGGGAGACGAGCGGACATACACAAAAGGCAGTCCCAAAGCATCGGCCACGAGTGCGCCGGGCGCGATGGCGCCGGTAGCAACTCCGGCAATAGCTTCAACCTGAGGATATTTTTCGAGGATAATACGCGAGAATTCTATTTTTACAAAGTTGCGTATTGCAGGATACGACATCAGCTTCCGATTATCGCAGTAAATCGGAGATTTCCACCCCGAAGCCCACGTAAAGGGATTGGAGGGTTGCAACTTTACAGCTTTGATGTTCAACAATTTCTTTGCAGTAATTCTTTCTACGGTTTTCATTGTTATTTTGTTCTGTTTCAATATTAATCTAAATTTTCCCCGACAGCCGGGAGAATCATTCTCAAATCAAACGGCTACAAAAATAGTGGTTTCGGAGCAATTATCACACATTCCGACCAGTATTTATTTTAAAAAACATCGCCGATAGTGGCTATGCTCAGTTTCACGTTTTCACAAACCGACAGGGCATGAGCACAAGCCTCAAGCGTGGAGCCGGTGGTTATCACATCATCCACCAACAGGATATGTTTTTCGGCGTACAAATCGGCGTTCAAAACGGAAAAAATATCTTTTACGTTTTCCCAACGCTGCATGCGGGTACGCTTGGTCTGCGTGGGATTATTTACCACCCGAATCAGATTATCTGTCGAAACGGGGATTCCGAGCGATTGAGACAACCCGCAGGCAAACATCTCCGATTGGTTGTAACCCCTGCTGCGGAGTTTTTTAGGGTGTAACGGCACAGGGACAATAAAATCCACACCTCGCACAAAATCGCTGCCAACCAAATCCTGACCGTACAACTTCCCCAGCAACACCCCGATTTCTCTCTTCTGGTTGTATTTGAGTTGATGAATCATCGGTTGCAAAATCCCTTGTTTTGAAAAAACACAAAACGTAGCCACGCGCTCGAAAGGGAATCTCCCGGCCAAAAGCGTTTCGGCTTGATTTCCGGGATACCTGAAATCGTTTGTGCGCGGCAATTTGTAGATACATGCCAGACAAACAGACTTTTCGCAAGGAAGCAACTTTTTATCACAAACAACGCAACAACGCGGATAAAAAAGAGAAAGCCACTCAGTAATTATCGACTTAAAATTCATAATCCCCTTCTTTTGTCCTTTCAATCAGTCTGATAATATCGGCCATCGAATAGCCGCGAGACAAGCAAAAACGGATGACTTTGCCCTTTTTATCGTAATCCGATTTTCCGCTTACGCTTTTCATTTTTTTCGCAATCAATGTCTCCAAGTTTTCGAGTAGCATTTCTTCCGATATTTCGGCGAAAGCTGCAGAGATAACCTCCGCCGGAATCCGCTTCTGTTTTAGGGTATATTCTATTTTGTTCCTCCCCCATTTCTCCAACCCGACTTTATCGCGCACAAAACTTTTTGCAAATCGCAAATTATCGATGTATTTCCGGCTTTCGAGCTTTGCCAAAACAGCAGATACGACAACTTCTTCCACGTTTAACCGCTGAAGTTTTTGCCGGATATCATACGCCGAATATTCACGTGCGGCACAGATCCGTGCCATACGGTTGAAGGCGTTTTCTTCCGAAATCGGGTTTCGCGCATTATGACCCATATTCAATCGGTTTTTACAGCTTTTACCATTCTATCGTTCCCCGAAATATCCTTCCGTAACTCTACACTCCCGAATCTCTTGCGGCGGAGCAGCTCCACAACCTCGTTTCCACGCCTGTTGCTGATTTCGAAAAACAGCAATCCCCCTTCGTTCAAGTATTCGAGTGCGAAATCCGAGATTTTATCATAAAAAAATCAATGCATCGTCATTCGCCACAAAGAGAGCCTGATAAGGCTCAAAATCAAGCACATTGCGCGCCATCTCCGCTTTTTCCGATTCCGAAATGTAAGGAGGATTGCTGACAATCAAATCAAAAAACCGGCACGGATACCGTCCGCTCAGAATATCCGCATGCGAGAAGAACACCTGCACA
>JBGYGP010000019.1:0-5841 GCA_041820645.1 Proteiniphilum sp.
AACTGTCCGAAAGCCGGCTTCTTCTCGAACCCATGCGGCGCAATACGGCTCCGCCCATAGCTTATGCTTCGTATCATATTCGCAAAGTAAATCCCGATGCCAACATTGTGGTGGCACCTTCCGATCATCTGATTCTGAAAGAAGAAAAATTCCTTTCATACATTGAGAGGGGATTGAGCTATGTGGCTGAAAATCCGCATCTGCTCACTTTGGGAATTACTCCCACCCGTCCCGAAACGGGATACGGTTACATTCAGATGAGCGAGGAAGTTGCCGCCGACGAAATCCACAAGGTAAAAACATTTACGGAAAAACCCAATCCCGAATGGGCGAAAGTATTTTTCGAAAGTGGAGAGTTCCTTTGGAATTCGGGTATCTTTCTGTGGAACGCAAATACCATCATCGAAGCGCTTCGGGAGTACCTGCCCGATATTACTGCCCGTTTCGACGAAGGCGGCGATGTGTTCAACTCTCCGCAAGAGAAAGAATTCATCGCCCATATATTCTCTTTCCTTCAAAACATTTCCATCGATTACGGCGTTTTGGAAAAAGCCGATAATGTTTACGTTATCAAGGCAGACTTCGGATGGTCCGATTTGGGAACATGGGGCTCGCTCTACGAGGTGGCCGAAAAAGACCGCGATAACAATGCCTCACTCTACACCAAGACACTCTATATCGAAAGTACCGGAAACATCGTAACCACCGGCAGCGATAAACTCGTGGTTTTACAGGGGATGGACGATTATATCGTAGTGGAGTCGGACAATGTGTTACTGATCTGTAAAAAAGAAGAAGAACAGCGCATCAAACATTTTCTGAATGATGTGAAATTCAGGTTCGGAGAAGAGTATGTTTAATTTCAACGTTGTTTGTATCCATCAGTTTATACGATAGGGATAGTTTCTTTAACTGATGAACATCAGCTCCCGATATTTGGGCAAGGGCCACATTTGGTTGTCCACGATGAGCTCAAGCTTGTCGATATGGTAACGGATTATATCGAAAAAGGGTTTTACCTCGTCGTGGTAAGCAATGGCTTTTGCGCGTGCGTTTTCAATTTTGTTTGCCGATTTTCGGGCTTCAATCATCTCATCCACACTGTTTTTGATGACGGAAATGTGTTTCGCAATACCCTCTATCAGCGAAGCGTCTTCTTTGGAGAGTTGAGAGGCTTTTTTCTCGTCGAAAACCATTCTCATTTTATAAAGATTGTCGAGTAACATCGATTGGTATTGCGTAGCCACGGGAATAATATGATTCATGCTTAAATCGCCCAATACGCGCGATTCTATTTGAATCTTCTTGGTGTAGGTCTCCCATTTCACTTCGTTGCGGGCATGCAGTTCGCGCTCGTTGAGTATTCCAACGCTTTCATACATGTCGATACTTTGTTTGGAGGTGTAAGCATCGAAAATTACCGGAACACTCGTTTCACAATCCAAACCTCTTCTTTGAGCCTCTTGCTTCCACTCTTCGCTGTATCCGTTACCGTCGAACCGGATGGGTTTGCTCTTCTTGATATACAGCCGGATTACATCGAAGATGGCTTGTTCTTTTTTCATCCCCTCCGCCATTTTCCTATCTACTTCCCGCCTGAATTCAATCAGCTGGCTTGCCACCACCGAATTGAGCGTGCCCAATGCCGACGAACAGTTTGCCGATGAGCCTACGGCTCTGAATTCAAAACGATTGCCGGTAAATGCGAAAGGCGAAGTGCGGTTCCGGTCGGTATTGTCAATCAATACTTCGGGAATGTGCGCAATGCCTAATCTCATTTTTTTGAGCTCTTCGAGCGTGATATCGTCATCGTCGGAACTCTCTTCAATTTTGTTCAGCACAGAGGTGATTTGCGTGCCGAGAAATACCGAAATAATTGCCGGAGGGGCCTCGTTGGCACCCAATCGATGTTCGTTTTGAGCCGACATAATAGACGCCTTGAGCAATGCATTGTGTTTGTGAACCGCCACAAGCGTGTTTACAAGGAAAGTTACGAACTGAAGGTTTTCGTTTGCCGTTTTCCCAGGCGTAAAAAGTCCCACGCCGGTATCGGTGCAGAGCGACCAATTGTTGTGCTTGCCGGAACCGTTTACTCCGGCAAACGGTTTTTCGTGAAGCAGAAGCCTGAAGTTGTGTTTTATCGCTATCTTGCGCATAAGCGACATAATCAGGAGATTTTGGTCTATCGATAAGTTGGCTTCGCCGAAAATCGGTGCAATTTCAAACTGGTTGGGCGCTACTTCGTTGTGTCTGGTCTTGAGGGGAATACCGTACTTGTACGCTTCATACTCTACCTCGCGCATAAATGCCGCCACACGTGGCGGAACCGCACCGAAATAGTGATCCTCCAACTGTTGGTTTTTAGCGCTTTCGTGCCCCATGAGGGTCCTTTCGGTCAGATTGAGATCGGGGCGGGCGTGATACAGAGCCAAATCTACCAGGAAAAATTCTTGTTCCCAACCCAAGAGCGTGGTTACTTTTTTTACTGAGGGGTCAAAAAGTTTGCAAACGTTTACCGCCGCTTTATCTAATGCTGAAAGCGATTTCAAAAGTGGAGTTTTGTAATCGAGCGCCTCGCCTGTGTAGGAAATAAAGACTGTGGGGATACACAACGTATCTTCGATAATGAATGCCGGAGAAGAGGGATCCCAAGCCGTATATCCGCGGGCTTCAAACGTGTTGCGGATGCCACCGTTGGGGAAGCTTGACGCATCCGGCTCCTGTTGCGCTAAGAGTTTGCCGGAAAATCGCTCAATGATGTCGCCGCCGGCTTGGTCGGCGTAGTCCACAAATGAATCGTGCTTTTCGGCTGTATTTTCGGTAAGTGGTTGAAACCAATGGGTATAGTGTGTAGCACCCATTTCGATAGCCCACATTTTCATGCCGGCGGCGACATGGTCAGCAATATCCCGATTGAGAGTAACACCTTTGTCGATGGCGTTGAGCACTGTTTTCATCGTGTCTTTCGACAAATATTTCGACATTTGTCTGCGGTTGAAAACATATTTACCGTAATATTCCGAAGGGAGGTGCGATGGAACTGCTACTTCGATCGGAAGCCGTTTAGAAGCCTCTTCTACCGCTCTGAATCTTAATGTGGACATAATTTTATTGGAGAAATTGTATCTTGAGGTGATAATTTAATAAGTTGATTTCGTAATTTTACGTTGCAAAATTACGATAATTTTCTTGAATCATCGGGCAGATTATCTAAAAATGTGTCGAAATGACTCCCGAATCTTGTATCGAAATGAAAGTGTTATCCCGCGAAATAATTCAATTTATCAAACTTTTGAACTCCTTGTTTGTTGATAAAGAAAATAAAATTTGAGCATAATGAAAAAAGTCGAGAATCAGGCGTTGGTTATCTTCGGCGCTTCGGGCGATCTCACATACCGTAAACTTATTCCATCGGTCTTCAACTTGTTTATGAACGGTTCGTTGCCGGAGGGTTACGCCGTTTTGGGTATAAGCCGTTCCGCCTTTACCGACAGAGAGTTTCGCGAGAAGATGAAACAGGGAATCCACGAGTTTTCTCATTTCAAAGACGCACCCGCATCCAAAGTCAAAGAGTTTCTTGCTAAAGTATTCTATCTCGGTATCGATACTCAAAGAAATGAAGATTACACTTCGGTGGCTGAAAAGTTGAATTTTCTCGATAAAAAATTCAACCTGCAACACAACTATATTTTTTATCTTTCCACACCGCCGCAGCTCTATTCCGAAATTCCGAAATTTCTTTACGGACAAGGACTTACTCTCCAACAAAAGGGCTTTCGCCGCTTGATCATCGAGAAACCTTTCGGGCGCGATTTGGAGTCGGCGCGTAAACTCAACAAGTTGTTGTTGTCGTTTTTCGACGAAGACCAAATTTACCGAATCGACCATTATTTAGGGAAAGAAACGGTGCAAAACTTGATGGTTACACGGTTTTCGAATGGAATTTTTGAACCGCTCTGGAACCGAAATTACATTCATCACGTAGAAATTACGGCAGCGGAAAGTATCGGTGTGGAGAGCCGAGGCGGCTATTATGACAGCGCGGGCGTAATGCGGGACATGATACAAAATCACCTGCTGCAAGTGGCATCTTTGGTGGCAATGGAACCCCCGGCAAAGATTTCGGCGGAGGAAATCAGGTACGAAAAACTGAAGGTATTTCGTTCTCTGCATCCTTTGAATAAAGAGGATTTGAAGACAAATGTCGTTCGCGGCCAATATACCGAGTCGCACGTGAAAGGGTTGCCGATAAAAGGTTATCGCGAAGAAAACGGAGTGGATAAAAACTCGCGTACCGAGACCTATTTCGCTATAAAGTTTTTTATCGATAACTGGCGCTGGAGTGGAGTACCGTTTTATATCCGTTCGGGGAAGCGCTTGCCTACGCGGGTTTCGGAAATTGTAATCCATTTTAAACCTTCGCCTACGCGCTTGTTTAAATCGCTCGACGGCGCTATCGAATCGGGAAATCAGTTGATTTTGAGAATACAACCCGATGAAGGAATTTTGCTCAAAATGGGAATGAAAGTTCCGGGAAGCGGTTACGAAGTAAAATCGGTAAACGTCGATTTTCACTATTCCGACCTCAAAGACCATTATATCCCGGAGGCTTATGAACGGCTGATTCTCGATTGTATGACCGGCGACAATACGCTTTACATGTCTGCCGAAGGCGCGGAATTGACCTGGAAGTTTGTTCAGCCCATTCTCGATTATTGGGAAAGAGATGCGGATGCTCCGCTTTATGGTTATCCTGCAGGATCGTGGGGGCCGGATGTGGCCGATAAATTGATAGAGGGAGAAAATCAGACTTGGCGTTATCCGTGTAAAAATTTATCGGATGACGGTATTTTCTGTGAATTATAACCAACCGAATTAAGAATAAAGATCGATGGAAATAAAAATCAATCACGACTTAATATCTTTGAATAAAGCTTTTACGGAGTATTTCAAAGAAATAGTAAAGCGAAAAAGTCATGTTGCCGTAGCTCTTTCGGGAGGCAGTACGCCCAAATCGCTGTTTGTCTATTGGGCGCAAAATCATAGGGAGGATATTCCGTGGAGAGATATTCGTTTCTTTTGGGGCGATGAGCGTTGCGTACCTCCTGCCGATGTGCAGAGTAATTATAAAATGGCCAAAGACAGTTTGTTGGATTTTGTTCCTGTCCCGAAAGAGAATATTTTTAGAATCGAGGGCGAAAACAATCCGTTGGAGGAAGCAAAGCGTTATGCGTGCGTTCTGAAAAACGAGCTTGAAATAGAGAACAACCTGCCCGTTTTTGATTTGATTATGCTTGGAATGGGGGACGATGGGCATACGGCATCGATTTTCCCTCATGAAATCGATTTGTGGAACAGTCCTGATTGGTGCGTTGTGGCAGCACATCCGGAGAGCGGACAAAAACGAGTAAGCCTTTCGGGAAGTGTAATCAATAACGCACGAAACGTGGCTTTCTTGGTAACCGGAGCGTCCAAGGCGAAGAAGATAGAAGAGATAATCGGTTCACACCAAGCTTCAAAAGAAGTATATCCGGCGGCAAGAGTCAATCCCGTTTCCGGAAGCTTGACTTGGTTCGTGGACGAAGAAGCCGTGAAGTTGTTGTAGGTTAATTGCTTACACTGTTTTTACGCGGTAGCCGCATTTTACGTTCCCTTTTTCGATATTTGTCAATTTGCTCTTTATCATGCGTTTGCGTAAGGGCGAGATGCGATCGGTAAACAGGGTGGCTTCGAGATGGTCGTATTCGTGCTGGATAACGCGCGCCATGTATCCGTTATATTCTTCGTCGTGGGGTTGCAGGTTTTCGTCGAGGTATTTGATGCGGATATGGGCTTCGCGCG
>JBGYGP010000020.1:0-4741 GCA_041820645.1 Proteiniphilum sp.
AAGCGTTGTATTCACGCCATTTAGTGTTGCACGAATCAGTTCTTCGGTTTCTTTTTCTCTGTCGCAAAAATATTCTTCCGAAACATAACCGCTGAGAATAAATGGATTTATTTGCATAAAAATGGTTTTCTTGCAAATATAATCATACTTTTTGAAATTGCCTGTTTTAGATAACTTATTTTAGGTAATTTATTTCAGGTAATCTGATGTTTTTTGTTTCGGATAATTAGTGATAATTTCTCGTAAATTATCACTAATTACTCTTTTTTCTTGTATTTTCTTCAAATTTTTCGGCACGTATATACCCGATTTTTCTTTTGTTTAATTTTATTTCGGTCAATAAATTCATTTTTGCCAATCCTCCTAAATCAGTGTGAGCAGTGCGATTGGTGATGCCAAATCGGGTTTCTATTTCTTTGGCTGTTAGTATGGTGTTTGGTTTTTCAGATATAATTTTCAAGATTTGATACTGGCGTTCGTTCAGATTATTCAAATGATGAAATTTATGAATACTGTTTTCCTCTTCAGATTTTTTTTCCAAATATGCTTTTAGCTGCAAATATGCTTTACTCATCACGTTTAGGTTATATAAGATAAAGTAGGACAGGTCATTGTCATCTATCTCAGTATAAATAAACGCTTTTTCATATTGACGTTTACTTCGGGCAATAATGCGCGAAATAGATAAATATTCTGTCATCCAATATCCTTCCTTGATTAGATACCAATATATAAGTGAACGAGCTGTTCTTCCGTTTCCGTCTGTAAATGGATGAATGTAAGCTAATATGAAATGAACAATAATGCCTTTTATGATAGGATGAATGAAATTTTTTGAATCATTGCTGTTGAAGAATGTGTATAAATCCTGTGTTAAACTATCAATTTCGGTATAGGGTGGGGGTGTGTGCGCTATTTGTCCGCTAATTCCATCCATTACCAAAATATTGTCAGTTTGCCTAAACTGTCCTTCTTCGGAAATACTGTCAAGCGTTTTGTGCGTGATAAGGCTGTGAATTTCTTTGAGCGACGCATCATTAATATCTCTTTTGGAATTTGCTACAATATGACGGATTGTTTCAAAATTATTCGCAATCATCTGTTGGCTTTTGTTGATTGGTCTTGTCTGCTTCCTCAGCATCTCTTTGGCGACTTTTCGTGTGGTTGATGCACCTTCCATCTGACTTGACGCGATAGCCTCTTCCATTATTGTATTGATGAGATAATACTCTTTATTTTCCTGAGGTATAATTGATTCCGATAGAATGCTTCCTCCAAAATTCATGTCGAACTGATGCAATAATTCTTGCATTTTGTCCGTAATGCGGTATTGAAAAGTGTATTTTCCGAATCGGATTTTTTTTGAATTTATTGACCGAATTATTTTAGTTGCATGCCATAAGGAGTCACTATCCACATCCGAAATTATATGCTTTACTTTGTCCCAATAAAGGTATTCTTCATCTATTTTTTGCAACAATGACGCATATTTCTCATTGTTTAAAACCGAAAAAGCGTTATCAATTTCTCTTTTCTTTAGTTTAGGAGGTAATTCTATCATCTTTTTTATGGCAAAGATAGAGTTTATTTCGGATAATTAGTGATAATTTCTCGTAAATTATCACTAATTGCGATTATTTGTTTTTTCAATCCATTTCCAAATAATTGCGCCTTTGCTTTTTCCCACCACATTTATTATTTCTTCTTCTTTTGCTTCTTTGAGGCGCTTGATGCTTTTGAAGTGAGAGAGGAGCCTTTTTTTTGTTTCAACTCCGATGCCTTTAATTGTATCGAGTTCCGAAACGAGTTGCGACTTGCTTCGTTTCTTCCGGTGGAAGGTGATGCCGAATCGATGCGCTTCGTCGCGAAGTTGCTGAATGAGTTTCAGCGTTTCGGAATTTTTGTCGAGATAGAGCGGAACGGAATCTTCGGGAAAATAAATTTCTTCCAGTCGCTTCGCAATGCCGATGACGGCAATTTTACCGTAAAGCCCGATTTTCTGCAACGATTCTACGGCAGCGTTCAATTGCCCTTTACCTCCGTCAATGACAATAAGTTGAGGGATATTTTCGCCCTCGTTAAGTGCGCGAGAGTAGCGTCGTTCCACAATTTCGCGCATTGATGCGTAATCATCGGGTCCTACGACGGTTTTAATGTTAAAATGACGGTATTCTTTCTTTGCCGGCTTCGCTTTTTTGAATACCACGCACGCCGCCACCGGATTTGTACCCTGAATGTTTGAATTGTCAAAACATTCAATATGCCATGGAATTTCTTTCAACTGCAAATCTTTTTGTACGGTTGATAATATCCGGGTCGCTCTCTGTTCTGGATTCAGCATTTCCGATTTTTTGAGTTTGTCGATTTTAAACTGCTTTACGTTTTTCTCGGAGAGTTCCAACAACTTTTTTTTATCTCCTCGTTGTGGAATGATAAATGATGCATCGGATAGTTTTAAGTCGGGTAGGAATGGAACGATAATTTCTTTCGAGTCGCTTCCGAATCGTTGTCTCATCTCTACAATTCCTAAACCTAATAGCTCTTCGGAAGTTTCGTTGAGTCGTTTTTTATATTCAAAAGTGTAAGCTTGAATAATTGCTCCATTTACTACGTGTAGGAAATTGATATAGGCCGAGTTTTCATCCTCTTCGTACCCGAAAACGTCGATATTGTAATTGATGTTGCTGATAATAAGCGATTTCTGTCGGAAATTATCTATCAGCAAATACTTTTCCTTTATTTTCTGCGCCTCTTCGAACCGCATTTCATCGGCGAGGCGTTGCATCTCTTCGCGCAATTGATTGCCGATGATGCCTACGTTTCCTTTCAATATCTCCAATATTTCGCGGATGTTTTCGTTGTAATCTTCGAGCGATTGCAACCCCACGCAAGGGCCTTGACAACGTTTGATGTGGTATTCGAGGCAAACGTTGAATCTTCCGGCGGCAATGTTTTCGGGAGTGAGATTCAATCGGCAGGTGCGCACCTGATATACTTTGCGGATAATTTCGAGAAGAGCCCGCACCGATACCACCGATGTATAGGGGCCGAAGTATTTGGAACCGTCTTTCACGATGTTTCGGGTTTGGAATACGCGCGGGAAAAACTCGTTTTTCACTACGATGGAGGGATACGTTTTATCGTCTTTCAGCAACACGTTGTAGCGCGGTTGAAACTCTTTGATCAGGTTGTTTTCGAGCAAAAACGTGTCTTCTTCGGTATCCACCACCACATATTTTATTTGCCGGATGTGGCGCACCAGAATGCGTGTTTTGGGATGTTCGTGCGCTTTGACGAAGTACGATGAGACCCGCTTTTTCAAATCTTTCGCTTTGCCCACGTAAATCACTTTCCCTTTCTCATCGAGAAATTGATAACATCCGGGTTTATTGGGGATGACGGTAAGTGTATTCTTTATTTCGTCGGTCATGCGGGTAGTGAGTTGTTTAAAAATAGGTTTTTACGGCAAAATGTAAAGTATGTATCCGGAATGTCTGTTGCAATTTCTCCAAACAAACGGATTCTTTTTCTGTGAAGAGATTTAGATTGCGATGGAGAATACCCAACAACCCGAAATTGAAGTTTTCTTGTATGGTACGTTCACTGATTTCTTTCTGAAAATAATCATCCATGTAGATGTCGTGAAACAGACCGTCTGTCGGAGCGAAGCTATATTTTCGCTTTCCTGCTTCTATTAAGTTATCTGAAGTGAATTTACTCAACATACTCTTAACAGTGGGTAGCTGATTTCTGTGCCGAAATTTTCGTGAATTTTTTCCTTTCTTTGCATAATGTAGATGAAGTTAAAGAAGTTTAGCACACAAATATACACAATTCAACTCATTTTTTGCTCTGTTTTTTGAGCCAAAAGCAGAGCAAAAACGAGCCAAGGTATTATTCCTAATTCCCTAAAGACAATTTTAGAGATGTGCGTTTATAATTAAAGATCGGATTTGAATATGCCTAGTCATTCCAAATTTATCATCATTTATTTTTATAAAGCTCCCTTAAGGGGCTTTATATCTCAAACTTCAATACCGAATCCACTTCCACCTCTTTCGGGAAGTGTTCCCGCCCCTTTAAATCTTCTAGTTCAATCAGGAAATTGATGTACACTTTTTTTACACCGAGTTTTTTCACTAAATTGTAAGCCGCAACCATTGTCCCTCCTGTTGCCAGCAGGTCGTCATGAATTAACACTATATCGTTGGGGGTTAAGGCGTCTTCGTGTATCTGGATGGCATCTTCGCCATACTCTTTTGAATAACGCTCTTCAATGGTCTTATAGGGTAGTTTTCCCGGTTTACGAATCGGTACAAATCCTGCGTTCAGACGCAATGCGGTGGCGGGGCCCATGAAAAACCCACGTGATTCGATGCCTACTACCTTCGTAATTCCCTTGTCTTTGTATGCTTCGAAAAGCACGTCGGAGAGTTCGTGTAAATGTTCCGGCGCTTGGAAAAGCGTGGTAATATCCTTGAACTGAATGCCTTCGATTGGGAAATCGGGGATGTTCCGGACGGCTGTTTTTAGTGTTTCGATACTCATTATTGTCTGTTTATATGTTAAGTTTTATGGATGTTCCACGTGAAACATTTGCTTTTATCTTCCCAGAAGCACTAGCAGTACCGAGATGTCGTTGGGCGAAACTCCTGGTATGCGGCTTGCTTGAGCAATGGTTTCGGGGTTGATTTTTGTGAGCTTTTGTCGCGCTTCGGTAGAGAGCGATTGGATGTTGTTG
>JBGYGP010000021.1:0-3162 GCA_041820645.1 Proteiniphilum sp.
AAAATGATTCCCTCCGATGGCCAGCGAGTCGCCGTCGCCGGTTCCTACCCATACGCTGAGTTTGGGATTCGAAACTTTGACTCCTGTGGCTATTGCGGCGGCGCGTCCGTGGATGGAGTGCAGCCCGTAAGTGTTCATATAATAGGGTAGCCTTGATGAGCAACCGATTCCCGATACCACCACCGTTTCGTGCGGCGGCACGTTCAGTTCGGCCATGGCTTTGTGCAGGCAGCTCAAAATGGCATAGTCTCCACAACCCGGGCACCAACGCACGTTTACGTCGCTTTTGTAATCTTTTGCAACAAATTTTGTTCCATTGTATCTACTGTTTCCATGCTTATTTTTCCTCCGTAATTTTGATGATTTCTTCGGTCAGTTCGGTTGTGCTGAAGGGTTGTCCTTCTATGCGGTTCAGCCTGATGATGTTTAAATCTCCGAATTTCCCCTGAAGATAGTTGGCAAATTGTCCCATGTTTTGTTCGGCAACAACAATTTTTTTGTATTTTTTCAATATCTCGTATGTGTTTTTCGGCAGCGGACTGATAAAGCGAAAGTGTGTGAAAGCCACTTTTTTCCCTGCATTTCGTACCTGCGTCATCACTTCGAGAAGGTGTCCGTATGTGCCACCCCATCCTACAATCAGCGTGTCGGCATTTTCGTCGCCGAGCATCGTTTGTTCGGGGATAAAGTCGCTTATTTTGTCTATTTTGCTCTTCCGTTTGTTGATCATCAGTTGGTGATTGTCGGGTTGCGATGAGATAACTCCCGTAACATAGTCTTTCTCCAATCCTCCGATGCGGTGAGCATATCCTTCGGTTCCGGGAACCGCCCAATAACGGGCCAATGTTTCGTGGTTGCGCGTATAGGGTTTCCATGCTCCGGATTCTCCGTTGTAGCAAGTTTGTGCGTAGGGTGGTTTTATTTCGGGATATTCGTTCATATCGGGAATTTTCCAGGTCGATGTTCCGTTGGCGATGTAGCCGTCGGTGAGCAATATAACGGGCGTCATGTGTTCCAGTGCGATTTTTGAAGCCCAGAAAGCGCTGTCGAAACAATCGGTTGGCGATGTTGCCGCAATTACCGCCAGTGGGCTTTCACCGTTTCGGCCGTAGAGAGCCTGATTGAGGTCGGATTGTTCGCTTTTGGTAGGCATTCCTGTGGAGGGGCCGCTTCGCATGACGTCGATAACTACTAGCGGAAGCTCCGTCATCACTGCCAATCCGAGGGCTTCGCTCTTGAGTGCCAATCCGGGTCCGGAAGTGGAGGTGGCCGCCAGGCTGCCGGCAAAGCTTGCGCCGATAGCGGAACAGATTCCCGCGATTTCGTCTTCCATCTGCAACGCTTTAACGCCCAGCTCTTTTCTTTGGGTAAGCTCCTGCAAAATATCGGTTGCCGGGGTGATGGGATAGGAGCCCAAAAACAATTGCAGACCGGCTCTTTCGGCAGCTGCAATCAGACCGTAGGCCGTTGCCGTGTTGCCGTTGATGTCGGTGTGGTATCCTTTGCTTTCCGATACGCTGTCGATGCGGTAGGTGGAGGCCATGAGGTGGGTGTTGTTTCCGAAGTTGTATCCGTGGGTCAAAACCTGTATGTTCAGCTCGGCAATGGCCGGTTTTTTGCGAAACTTTTCTCTGAGCAGCTGTTCGGCAATCTCAACCGGTCTGTTGTACAGCCAGCACACGATTCCCAGAGCGAACATGTTTTTGCTGCGCAAAATGTCTTTGTTGTCCAATCCGCTATCGGCCAAGGCATTTTTCGTCAGGGCGGTAATCGCTACCGGTACCTGCTGCACGTGTTCGATATTGAGTTCTTTAAACGGGTCGTCGGTGGTAAAAACGGCTTTGTCCAAATCTTTTTTCAGAAAAGAATCGGTATCGAAAATCACGATAGCGCCTTTTTTCAGATGGCGAGCGTTTACTTTCAACGCTGCTGGATTCATGGCAATCAGTACGTCGGCTTTGTCTCCCGCATTGTACACCTCTTTGGAGCCTACTCTTACCTGAAAACCGGAAACTCCGTTGAGCGAGCCTTGCGGCGCCCTTATTTCGGCAGGGAAATCGGGAAAGGTGGCTATCTCGTTTCCGAAAATAGCCGAGAGCGTGGAGAATAAGGTTCCCGTAAGCTGCATACCGTCTCCGGAGTCTCCGGAGAATCGGATGGTAGCCTGTTTTAAATCTGTAATAACTACTTTCTCAGACATTGTTGTGCGATGGATGATTTTTATAAATTAATTATTGTGTGAAATAAATGGCAAAAAAAATGAATTTTTAAAATTTGAATACAGTTTGCAAAAGTAATAAAAAGAGTTGGAGAAAAAATAATTTTTTTGTTGAAAATCAACCTTTTTATTTTTCGACGGTGAAGAATGCCGTATTTGCCTGCACACGGTGCGAGGGAGCGTGTAGGCAAAGAGGGTTGTTGCATTTTTACAGGGGGTTAAAGAAGATGTGGGGAGGGTACCAAACAGCATTTCGCAACCTCCGTGCATGCACGGAAAGGAAAAATGATGCCGTCCTAAGAAGGAGATTTCCGATTTACCTCCAATGATGGTTGTTTTACCCAACAAAAAACGCCGAACGAAAAATCGCCGGCGTTTTTTGTTGACAGGAAGTAATTTTTATTCCGCTTCTTGTGGTACGCTACTTCTCCTGTTTGCATTTATTCTATCGAAATCTTCTTTCGAGCCTACTACAATTTTCTCGTATTCTCTCAGTCCGGTTCCGGCAGGAATCAGGTGTCCGCAGATAACGTTTTCTTTCAAACCTTCCAACATATCTACTTTTCCGTTTATGGCGGCATCGTTCAATACTTTGGTTGTTTCCTGGAAAGAGGCGGCCGACATGAAGCTCTGGGTTTGCAACGCGGCACGGGTAATTCCTTGCAGCACCTGATTGGCAGTTGCGGGAATTGCATCACGGCTTTCTACAAGTTTCATATCGCGGCGTTTTAGCGAACTGTTCTCATCTCTGAGTTTGCGAACGGTAACAATCTGTCCCGGTTCGAAAATCTGAGAATCGCCGGCATCTACAACCACTTTTTTACCCCAGATACGGTCGTTTTCTTCCATCATCTCGTGTTTGTCAACCAGTTGCTGTTCGAGGAATCGGGTATCGCCCGGATCGATAACTTCTACTTTGCTCATCATCTGGCGAACGATTATTT
>JBGYGP010000022.1:0-2807 GCA_041820645.1 Proteiniphilum sp.
GACGGCGAAATCCACGAAATAACACCCGGCATGAAAGTGGACAGATACAAGAACCACAACATCGAAATACTGATCGATAAACTGGTTGTATCCACCAAGTTTGAAGACAAATTAAAAACCACAATCCGCACAGCCATAAAACAGGGTGACGGGCTTCTCCTCATTCAAGACATAGATTCCGGTGAAATCCGCTATTACAGCCGCTCGCTGATGTGCCCCATTACCGGATTGTCGTACAACGAACCGGCGCCGCACAATTTTTCGTTCAATACGCCGTTGGGCGCCTGCCCCAGATGCAAAGGTATCGGAAGCATAAACCTCATCGATCTCGAAAAAATAATTCCCGACCCTTCGCTCAGCATCTCCAAAGGAGGAATCGCCCCTTTGGGAAAAGAAAAAAGCAGCCTCCTCTTTTGGCAGATTTCGGCCATTCTGGAGAAATACGGAGCAACGCTCAAAACACCCCTCCAAAACGTGCCCGCCGAAGCCATCGACGAAATTGTTTACGGAACCGACGAACGGCTCAAAATCAAAAACGAATCGTTGGGAAACTCCAACTACATGGTCGCCTACGAAGGAATCGCCAAATATATCGAAATGCAGCAAGACGCCGATTCATCGGCCACCGCTCAAAAGTGGGCAGGACAATTCATCTCAACCTCCGTATGTCCCGAATGCCATGGACAACGGCTCAATCAAGAGGCCCTTCACTTTAAAATCAATGGAAAAAACATTGCCGAACTAGCGGAAATGAGCATCCAAGAACTATACCTGTGGATGCAGGATTTGGATAATCATATCTCCGAGAAACAAAAAACAATTGCCGAAGAAATCAAAAAAGAGATTCTCTCCCGGCTGCAATTCCTTCTCGACGTAGGTCTCGGCTACCTCTCCCCGGCGCGCGCATCGGCCTCGCTTTCGGGCGGAGAAAGCCAGCGTATCAGGCTTGCCACGCAAATAGGGTCGCAACTGGTAAACGTACTTTACATCCTTGACGAGCCAAGCATCGGCCTTCACCAGCGCGACAACCGCCGGCTGATAGACTCCCTCAAAAAACTGCGCGACGCCGGTAATTCCGTGATAGTGGTAGAGCACGACAAAGACATGATGTTGGCTTCGGATTACATTGTGGACATGGGGCCTTTCGCCGGAGAAAAGGGCGGTGAAGTCATCTTTGCCGGAACTCCCGCCGAAATGCTGAAAAACAATTCGCTTACCGCCAATTACCTCAACCGAAAAATAGAAATAAAAGTCCCTCGAAACCGCCGGAAAGGAAACGGTAAAACATTGGTCATCGAAGGAGCAAGCGGCAACAACCTGAAAAACGTAACCGCCGCCTTTCCGCTCGGCACCCTTATCTGCGTTACGGGAGTTTCCGGAAGCGGCAAATCGACTCTTATCAACGAGACGCTGCAACCCATTCTGAGTCAGAAATTTTATCATTCGATCAAAGAGCCGATGCCCTACAAAAATATCATTGGGATTGAAAACATCGACAAGGTAGTAAGCGTAGATCAATCGCCCATCGGGCGTACTCCCCGCTCCAACCCGGCAACCTATACCGGCGTATTTTCCGATATCCGCAACCTTTTTACCGAAGTTCCCGAAGCCAAAATCAGAGGCTACAAACCGGGAAGATTCTCTTTCAACGTAAAAGGAGGACGCTGCGAAAACTGCGCCGGAAACGGATACAAAACCATCGAAATGAATTTCCTGCCCGATGTCTCGATTCCTTGCGAAACATGCCACGGCAAACGATACAATCGAGAAACGCTCGAAGTACGTTTCAAAGGAAAATCCATTGCCGATGTACTGGATATGTCCATCAACGAAGCAGTCGATTTCTTCGAAAACAATCCGAATATTGCGCACAAAATCAAAGTATTGCAAGAAGTGGGATTGGGATATGTCAAACTGGGACAATCCTCAACCACCCTCTCGGGCGGAGAAAGCCAGCGGGTAAAACTCGCCGCCGAACTCTCCAGAACCGATACTGGAAATACGATTTATATCTTAGACGAACCCACTACCGGACTTCATTTCGAAGATATCCGCGTGTTGCTCGGTGTACTCAGCAAGCTCATCGAAAAAGGAAACACCGTGATAGTTATCGAGCACAACCTCGACATCATCAAATGTGCCGATTACATCATCGATTTAGGTCCCGAAGGAGGCGAAAAAGGAGGAAAACTCCTTGCCGCAGGCGTTCCCGAAGAGATTGTAAAGATAAAAGAAAGCTCGACAGGCAAATTCCTGGAAGAAGAACTTAAATAACTTTTTTCATCTGCTTATATTTTTTATTTATCTGTTTATCGGTTAACTCCCGAAAGTATAACCTCACTCTTTATTGAACCCAAATTCCGCAATAGAACAAAAAAAAACAACTACAACTTACCGATTCATAGTTTAAAATACTTATATTTTTCTAATGCGTAGCATTAGAGATTTTTCTTGATATTATTGCTTTCAAGCAATAATATCAAGATGTTATAAGAGTGTTTAAAATTAATTCTATATTCAAAAAAATAACCGAATGCGGAATTCGGGGTTCGGGGCGGATAGCCTCAGAGAGAAACCGCCCTATCACCTGTCTTGCGCGCCCTTGCGATGGCTTGCAACACCCCCTCGCCCGTTTGAAACAAACTGGCACGCATCTGAAACACACCTGCAATTGTCGGAATCGCTCATACAGAGATTTGAGACAAACTTACGGTCGCCTGAAACGCTCCTGCACTCGTTCCAATCACCTCTGCAGTCATCCGAAACGCTCCTGCATTTACCTGAAGCACGCCTCCTTTTATCCGAAA
>JBGYGP010000023.1:0-4142 GCA_041820645.1 Proteiniphilum sp.
AAATATCGCCCATAGGCGAAGCCAGATTCGTTACAAACGCAATCATTCCGAAAAGGAAAATCATTACGATAATTGCGATAATGTTTCCTTGTTTTTTGTTTTCTGTCATAAAAATTAAATTATTAAGTGTAATTAATGGATAATTATTTATTTACTCATATTTTCGTTGAAAATTTATAGGTCGTCTTGGACTTGAACACCTTTTCGGGGCGCAGAACTACCGAAGGATAATCGGGTTTGTTGATACTGTCTGGAAAATGTTGCGTTTCGAAGCATACCGCGGCGCGTCGGGGATAGGTATGCCCGTTTTTTGCTTCGAAATTTCCGGTCATCCAATTTCCCGTGTAAACCTGCACACCTGGTTCGGTGGTGTACATCTCCATTCTGATTCCCGTTTTGGGCGACTCGCAATATCCGAAATAGGCATATTCATCCTCCTTCTCTTTATCGATAATAAAAGTATGATCGTATCCTTTCCCAAAACGAAGTTGTTCGAAATTGTCGTCGATTCTTTCGCCGATGGGATGCGGCGTTGTAAAATCCATGGGAGTACCCTCTACCGGTTCTGCCTTTCCGTAAGGGATGGCGGTGTCATCGGTAGGGAGATAATTCCGGCATTTCATTTCCAAAAGGTGGTCACCGATATAGGGATCGCCCTCGCCCGAAAGGTTGAAATAAGAATGGTTGGTCAGGTTGAGGATGGTTGTTTTGTCGGTAACGGCATGATATTCGATGTCAAGCGCATTGTTGTCGGTAAGCGTGTAGGTAATTTTTACGTCGAGGTTTCCGGGATATCCTTCCTCGCCGTCTTTGGACAGATAGCTTAACTCGATGCTGTTTTCGGAAACTTTTTCCACCTCCCACACAACAGCGTTAAAACCTTTAATTCCTCCGTGGAGAGAGTTAGGCCCGTTGTTGATAGCAAGCGTATATTCCTTGCCGTCGAGTTTGAATTTTCCTTTGGCGATGCGATTGGCTGTTCGGCCGCATACCGCGCCGAAATAGGGTTCTTCGGATTTTAAATATTCTTCGATGCTTGCATGCCCTAAAACAATATCCACAAATCTCCCCTCTTTATCGGGAACTACAAGGGATACTATTTTTGCGCCAAAATTGGTGACAGTTATTTCACAACCGTTTGCATTTGTAAGAATGTACAATCCGGTTTGCTTTCCATCAATAATCCTTTCGAATTTGCCGGTAAGCAAACCGGATTTATTATACATTGAAATCATGTTTTTTGAGGTTTTAAAAATAAGATGCGATGAAGACTGGATTCTTTTCATTGAATTTGACCGTAAAAGTAACACTTTTTTAATAAATCGGTTATAAAAAGAAATATGTTATAAAACATCTTTTCTATATAATAAATTCATTTAAAACATCTTAGTCTTTTTTCTTTCATTCTGAAATCATTCACTCACATCTTTGTTTATATTCTTATTAATTAACACTTTATCTATTTTATTTCCATCTACATCTACTATCTCAAAGGTAGTGTTCCGGTAAACAAATGAGTCGCCCACTTGAGGTATTTTGTTGATATTCGATAATACAAAACCCGCTACGGTGGAGTAATCTATCTCTTCGAAATCGATGATAAAATCGTCTATAAACGAAGTCAGAATCTCGATGGGAGCCTCCCCGTTTACAAGCGCCGAATTTTCATTTCTCATAAAAATATCGGGTTCCGCAATTTCAGACTCATTCGGCATTGAGCCCACCAAATTCTCCATGATGTCGTGCAGGGTAATTACTCCGTCGAGGCTACCGTACTCGTCTATCACAACGGCCATGAACTTATGGTTGTGCCGAAACATCTCCAACAGTTTTTGTGCGCGAAGCGTCGAAGGCACGATAAGCGGCTCGTGAATAAAATCCTGCACATTGAACTTTTCTTCTCCCTGCTTGTAAAGCCCTGCCAGCACCTCTTTCAGCGTGATAACTCCCGCAAAATCATCGATTATCTTTTTGCTAGCCAGCACCTTGCTGTGTCGCGCTTGCAAAAGGTCGTCAATCAGTTCGGATTTGGGTTTCGAAATATCCACCCACTCCACATCGATGCGGTAAGTCATCAAATGCCGCGCGCGTTTGTCCGAAAAATAGAAAACCTGTTCGTGAATAGTATTCTCTTCGCTTTCGATAATTCCCTCTTTCGAAGCCGTTTTCAACATTGCCCGAAGTTCCATTTCGGAAACAGTATCATCTTTGGGATTTATTCCTATTACCCGATTCAGGAGCGATGTGGAAACGGCCAAAATACGAACCAGCGGATAAAAAATCACGCTTACCGCGTAAATAGGTCTCGATACCCGAACGGCTATTTTTTCGGGATTGTTCAATGCGACGGTTTTGGGAACAAGCTCCCCCACAACAATCGATACATAGGTAATGAAAATTACCACCGTCGCCATCGAAATCACCTGCGCATAAGGGGCGCTCCATGCAAACCGGCTGAAAAACGGCTCCAGATAAACGGCCAGAGTAGCTCCTCCGTATGCTCCGTTCACAATCCCGATAAGAGTAATACCCACTTGCACCGATGATAAAAAGTTATCCGGATCGGATTGGAGTTTCAGAGCGCAATCGGCGCCCTTGCTCCCTTTTTTCCGTTCGGTTTCGAGCTTTGTTTTCTTTGCCGACACCACCGCTATTTCCGACATGGCGAAAAAGCCGTTGAGGAGAATCAAAAACAATATAATCAAAACATCGGTCATTGTTAAGAAAATGGATTTCCCGAAAGAGAAAATTACCAAAGTGGCGACGGATAAATTCCGTCATCTACAAGTTTTTGCAGTTTGGAAACCACTTCGGGACGGTCTTCGGCATAAGTTACTCCAAACCACTTGGAGGGAGTATCCAATACTACCGTATCCGCTTTTTTATCCACAATCAGATTGTTTACTACCAACGGAATAAAATATTCCGCTTTGAGGTTGTCTTTGTTCTTGTTGAGAAAATCGATAAAATATTCATCGGAATATTTAAAATAATCGGGAGTAAATCCCCACATGTTCATCGAAACCGGGGTGTTGTCGTCGAGAGCAACCCATCTGTCGTTCTCGTCTAAATATTTCACAACGCCGTCGATTCTCTTGATTTGGGTTCTTTCCACAACTTCTGTCAAACGATTTTTTTCGTCGGTAACGCATACGCCGCGGGCTACCGTTCCGCTGTCCGACAAAGTGTTGCCCACACGATAGCCAATCATACAGTAGTGATTTTGCGCATTTTCCATACGGGACAGAAAGTCGCTCAACACCTGAAAACTCTCGCGGCCGTAGAAATCGTCGGCATTGATTACGGCAAAGGGTTCGTGAATAACCTCTTTTCCCATCATCAAGGCATGGTTTGTACCCCACGGTTTTACTCTGTCGGGATGCGACGTATAACCTTCGGGAAGTTTATCCAACTCTTGGAAAACAAGTTCTACCGGAATTTTTTTCTCGTATTTACTCACGATTTTTTCGCGAAAATCTTCCTCAAACGATTGGCGAATCACAAATACCAGCTTGCCAAAACCGGCCTTTACGGCATCGTAAATCGAGTAATCCATAATCGTTTCGCCGCTTGGCCCTACGCCATCCAATTGTTTTAATCCTCCATATCTGCTACCCATTCCGGCAGCCAATACAAATAATGTTGGTTTCATTTTACCTATGTTTCGGGTTGTTATGTTTATCAAGTGTACAAATTTATACAAAAAGATTGAACTTTTTGTTTTTTGTTAAAAAAAAGGCCGGTGCTTACTTATAATTTTTATTTTTGTTCTTTTAACTGAATGTTTAACCCAGATTCCGCAATAAAAAAAGTGTAACTATTTGTTTTCAGTCGTTGAAGCGTTTAATTGTTGTTTGCTGTTAACTTTCTTTTTCGACGCTCGCCTCGCACAGCGGGTACCCCGTCTCCGCGCTCGAAGTCTTCGGTTTTTGCTGCGCAAAAAGAGGCTGACACCCAAATCTCGTTTATGCGAATAATCGATTACTTGATGATTACCGGACAACAATGAATAATTAACGGGCTTTAGAGATACGGTACCAATTTAATTTCGGCGCCTGGCGAGTGTCTGCAAAAAAACGCCACCGATGTTTTCGAATACAACCACAACCTTTTTGAATACTCCAACAACTTTTTTGAATACA
>JBGYGP010000024.1:0-8219 GCA_041820645.1 Proteiniphilum sp.
CAGCGATACCGAATTGATGGAGATGGCGCTCATTGAAAATATTCAACGGGAAGACCTCAACTCGATAGAGATAGCCCTGGCTTATCAAAATCTTATCGATTCGCTTTGCATCACGCAGGAGCAATTGAGCGAAAGAGTGGGAAAGAAACGCGCCACCATAACCAATTATTTGCGGTTGTTGAAACTTCCGGCCGAAGTGCAAATGGGAGTAAAAGATAAAAAAATAGATATGGGGCACGCGCGTGCGCTTGTTACGCTTACCAATCCGGTAGATCAGCTTACCCTCTACAACAGAATTGTGAACGAAGGCCTTTCGGTAAGAAAAGTGGAAAGCATTGTTCGCGATTATTTCGAAAAGAAAAGCGAAAGCGAAAAAAATCCCGCGAAGCCGCAAGAAAAGGGTGTAGATAACGACTTTGACGCTTTAAAAACGCATCTTTCCGATTATTTCAATTCGAACGTGCAATTTACTTGCAACAAACAGGGCAAGGGCAAGATTACAATCCCATTTTCTTCGCAGGATGATTTGGCGCGCATTATCGCTATTTTCGATACAATGAAAAAATAAATATATTGTCTGTTGTAATGAGGAATTTTTTGCTGCTATTGTTTTCTATACACGGTTTTCTTGCTCTGTCGCAGCAAAAAGATTCGTTGATGACGGCAGCAACCGATTCCGCTCTGCTTGTTGCTTCCGATACGGCTGTTCTATCCGTGAAAGAGAAGCTTGCTCTTTCACAAACACCCCTTGTTTCGACAGAGGTAAAGGCACCCTTTAAGCCGAATCCGAGAAAAGCCATGCTTTATTCGGCAATATTTCCCGGGCTGGGACAAATTTACAACCGGAAATACTGGAAACTTCCTATCGTTTACGGAATCTTTTCAGGAATGTCTTACGCCATTAGTTGGAATAACCAATACTATCAGAATTATTTCAGCGGGTATAAAGATATTATGGACGATAGCGACGATACCAACAGTTGGCATAACTTTATCCCCTTCGGACAAACTCCGGAAACCGTTAATAAAGAATGGCTGACCGGCGTACTGAAGAGTCGAAAGGATTTTTACAGATATTATCGCGATTTGAGCATCATTATCACCGTAGCCGTATATGGGCTAAACATCCTCGACGCCTATGTGGACGCGCAACTTTACGATTTCGATATCAGTCCCGATTTGTCGTTGAAGATTGAGCCGGTGATTCTGAGAAATAAAATTTCTTCCAGCTACATGGCCAATAGTTTTGGATTGAAATGCAGTTTCTCTTTTTGAAAGAGAAACGTTATCGGTAGTCTCTCTTCCATTTAAATAATAAGTAAAACGAATTTTTATGAGAAAAATAATCATTCTGTTTCTTGCTCCTCTGTTTTTTGTTTTGAGCGCTTTGGCTCAAAATCAATCTTCGATGAATATAAAAGATAATTCCATTGTTGTGCCGGAGAGCATGAATGAGCAATTGGGCAAGCTGCTTCACGATTGGCAGTTAGACCTTTCTAAATCGGATGCGCAATGTACCCACGGCAGCAATGTGGTTTTTCACGATTCGGTTTATGCCAGACGACTGTATAATTTACCGACATTGATGGAGTTGTCTTACAATCAGGTGGTGAAATCGTATATCGAAATGTATGCAAACAGACGGCGCGAAATGGTATCGTATATGCTCACCATCGGAAGTTATTATTTCCCGATGTTTGAACAAGCACTTGATAAATATGCCCTCCCTCTGGAACTTAAATATTTACCCGTAATCGAATCGGCTCTCAATCCTGTTGCCGTATCGCGTGTAGGTGCTACCGGCCTTTGGCAGTTTATGCTGCGCACCGGGCAGGGTTACGGGCTTGAAGTGAACAGTTTGGTCGATGAACGCCGAGACCCTTACAAATCGACGGAGGCGGCAGTTCGCTATCTGAAAGATTTATTCGCCATTTACGGCGATTGGAATTTGGTAATCGCCGCCTATAACTGCGGTCCGGGCAATGTAAACAAAGCCATTGCACGAAGCGGCGGAAAGCGCGACTATTGGGAGATTTACGATTATCTGCCGCGGGAAACACGCGGATATGTACCGGCGTTCATTGCCGCCAATTACATTATGAATTTTTACGATGAACACAATATCTGCCCTGTTTCGTATGGCAATGGTGCGATGAATGCCTTAGATACGGTGCAGGTTTCGGAACAGATTCATTTCAGCCAAATTTCGCAAGTGCTCGATATTCCGATGAGCGAAATTCAGCGATGGAATCCTCAATTCAGAAAGAATATTGTCCCCGGTAATTTTAAATCGTATGCCCTCGTTTTGCCCACCAATAAGATATTGTCTTTTATCGAACGGAAAGATAGTATTTCGAATTTCAGGAAAGACGAATACCTGACACATCGCGTTTCTACGGATATTTATCTGGGAAACAACCTCTCGGATGCGGATTCTAAAAACGTATATTACAAAGTTCGCAAAGGGGATAATTTGGGATCTATCGCCCGCAAAAACGGCGTAACGGTTGCCCAGATAAAAAGTTGGAACGGGCTTCGTTCGTCTAAAATAGCCGTGGGAAAACAATTGATTGTTAAAAAGCAACGAGTGAAAACCGTATCGCCGGAGAATACTGCCGAACTTGTTGCGCAGACATCCTCCGATACTGATACCTCTTTGCAAACTCCACGTTCGGTAAATGAATATTATCGTGTGCGCAAAGGAGATAATCTGGGGAAAATAGCGAAGAACCACGGGATTACCTTGACGCAACTTAAGTCGTGGAACAACCTCACCTCCAATAATATTTCGGTAGGAAAAAAATTAATCGTTAAAAAGCGCACCGTAGAGGTTGAAGCCACACCCGCACCTGCCGACGTTTCGGAAAGCAGAGAAGAGCCGCAGGTTTCGTCGTCCGTGATTTCGGGATACATCAACCGACAGCTCGGAGACTCTACCGTTGTTACCCGATAATTATCGGGCTAACACTTTGCGGACGACTTTCCCTTCGACAGTATCGACAGTTACGATATAAACTCCTTTTGCCAAATAGTCGGCAGACACCGAAGTACGGTTAATACTGCTCTTCGCTTTTCCTTCAGACACTTTTTGTCCGTTTGAATAAAAAACTTTCCACGCAACCAAATCTTTGTTTGCCTCGATGATAATGCGTCCGGTCGATTGGTCGTAAGATACTTTTACGTCGGTTTCTTCCGGCGTTTGAGAAGGGTTTACCAAGCCGTTCCCAATCACGTAGAGAGCAATAGTAAGCGATGTATTGAGCGGATTTTCCAGATTCTCCGATGAACGTACCCACCCGGCGGAGTTTCGCATCCATGCGGTTGCTTTTTTATTGCCGCCGATGGCTCGGGGCATTACATTCAGCGTAGCAAATCCGTTTGGCGTGTTGTTGGCATCGGAATAAGCGATGTAAAACTTTCCCGAAACCTCTTGGGGGGTAGCGAACCGGACGTAATTTTCTACGTTGCGTGTTGCCATATCCCGGTTGGAATAGTTCAACGGAGTATCGTAAATAAGTGTTCCGGGCATCCCGTTGTCATCGGCATAAATTTTGATGCGGACGTTTAAGTTCCGCATCTTATCGGTTAAAGCGGAGGTCACAAAAATTCCCTGTAATTTTACTGCCGTTTCCGATGTAAATTCTTCTGCAAATTCGGTATATCCGTAGGTGTTGTTGGTGGAAAACATCGGTATGGATTGGTTGTATGATTGGACAACCGAGTCGGTTGTTACGTAGTTGGAACTTTTCGTATAGACCTCGTTTTTGTACGGATCGTATCCGTCAATTTGCTGAAGCTGGCTATTTGCGGGGTCTAAATAATTTTTCAACGAGTTGGTGTTTCCCAATGAACCGGTAATATTCCACGCCTTGTACAAAGAGGCGTATTGGTCGGGGGTTTTTTGCGAACAGTATGAAGTTCCTCCCGAAAGCGTTCCTACGATTCTTTTGTCTTTATCGAAAAGAGGAGAGCCGGAAGAGCCGGCTTCGGTAGCTGCCACATCCCAAGAAGAAATGTTCCAATGCGCGTTTTCCGTCATGTTGTAGGGCGGCTCTTTTCCGAAGGAGATAATGGATATTGCATCGTTTTCGATAGCCACTTTTTTTATGCCTCCGTTGGGATGATGAATTCCGTGAAACGGTGGGGCAGGGGCGGAACTTATATTCCATCCGGGATAGTAAGGCCGGTATTCAGCCGGAGGCGTTTGTTTGAATCTGAGCAGCGAAATATCATGCTTTTCGTTGATTAAAACGGAGTCGGCCGAAGCCATTGTCATTTGTATCTGCCCCCGAATGTCTTTTGCTCCGCAAACGGGAGCTTGATAGCCGAAAAAAGCGACAATGCTTCCAGCTACCATGTTGTATCTTCTATTCGCCAAGAATTGAACGTTGTAATCTTTGTTCAGGCAGTGGGTGGCTGTGAGGAGGTAAGGGGTTCCGTCGGAGGAGGAGTTGTTGACGAGTACTCCCGTGCAGTAGGTTGTTCCGTTGATAATAAGGGCGACGGTTCCTCTGCCGGCTTGTGTATCTTCGGGGTAGCAAACGATGTTGGGGTGGCAGCTTTGCACCGGGTCGCGCGGTTCTGCAGCTCTGAGGATTCCTCGAAAGTCGTGGTTTACCTCGCCGATTTCGATTTCTCCCTTGCTTTCCGCGTCAATCGGTTCCTGATATTCCACGATAAGCTCATCGCCCGCCAGTGGCTGAACGGGCAGCAGATTAAGGTCGGTATTGTTTTCTTCGGTATAAGCGCCCAATATTTCCGACTGGTCGGTATTGTAAACGAATACTTTGGCGCCTTGCGGCAAACGAAATTTAGAGAAAAGGAGGTTGAGCGAAAGGGCTTTTTTCGAGCGTATGCCTACCCGCCAGACATTCATGTTATCGCGGACAAAAGTTGTCCCCGAATTATCGGGGCGGAGAAAAACGTGGAATTTGCGGGCAAATTCGAAGCTTTTGAAACAGCCGGCTTGTTCCGATTCCGACCTCGTTATGGCTTCCTCGATGTCGAAACTCGGCATATCTACGAAAAAATGTTGCGAAATACTTTCGGAACGAGCCTTTTCGCTCGCGTGCAACGGGAAAGGAGAGCCGTCGTGACGGATTTGAGCAAAAGCGCTTGAAGAGAAAAGAATCGATAGGATGGCCGTGAGTAGTTTCTGACGAATTTTTGTTGAAAGCATAACTGAACAATTGCTCTTTGTGGATGTTTGTAATTGCAAATTTAAGATGTTTTTGGCAATTAGTTTCCTTATTGTAACGAATAATTTGAGAGATGAATAATTTGTATTCGGAATTAAAAGCGATGCTCGACGAGAAAGCCGATTATTACAACAACCGTAAATTCGTTGAGAATGATCCTGTTTTTGTACCGCATCAGTTTTCGAAAAAGCAGGATATTGAGATAATGGGTTTCTTTGCTTCCGTTTTTGCTTGGGGACAGCGAAGAACCATTATCAACAAATCGTTGGAGTTGGTGCAACGTTTTGGCGGCCGGCCTCACGATTTTGTGCTGCATCATTCCGACTCCGACCTCAAAAACCTTTTGGGATTCAAACACCGGACGTTTAACGATACCGATTTGCTCTATTTCGTGGACTTTTTGCATCGTCACTATTCCGGGTACGATTCGTTGGAAGATGCTTTTCTTGAAGAGGGGGCGTTTGTTTCCGTCGAAAAATCGCTCATCCGCTTTGAAAACCATTTCTTTGATTCTCCCGACGCTCCTCGAAGAACCCGAAAACACATTGCCACTCCGTCCCGGAACGCTACCTGCAAACGGCTCAATATGTTTTTGCGCTGGATGGTGAGGAGCGATGACAGAGGAGTGGATTTCGGTTTGTGGAAACGGATTCCGCAAAGCCGACTCATCTGTCCGATCGATGTGCATGTGGATAGAACCGCCAGAAAGATAGGATTGATTTCGCGTCCGCAAACCGATTGGCAAACGGCTGTGGAGTTGACCGGGAATCTTCGTCTTTTGGATGCGCAGGATCCCGTGAAATACGATTTTGCCCTTTTCGGGCTTTCGGTCGATACTTAAATTACAAGGCATGCGACGCCCCCGCAACGCAGGGCGCTGCTGCTTCCGGCTTTCGGCTCTCGGCCATCGGTTTCCCTTGTGTCTTGACACGATTTTTTGTGCCTTGTTACAACAACTTCTCCGCTAACTTTTCGGGGAGGTAAAAGGTATCGTTTTTGTCGATATATACTACCACCGAGCCGATGTCGAACGGTTTGCCGTTTAGTTTTGCCACTGAGGAGAAGGCGGTAATCTCCAGCGTATTCCGTCCTTTCTTTACTTTGAGGATGGGAAAAACAGGATTTTTTTTATCGATGGTATAATTTTTTCCGGCAAAAACATCGGTATGTTTCGCGAATATTTCGTCGGAAAGTTCTTCGAGTGTTTCATCCAGACCCATTACCCGCTGCAGGTAAGTGTTGACATCCACGTTGCTGACATTGCCCCGCAAAATATCATCCTGCGGATGGTACGAGGCCAGAAGCACCTCTTCGCCCGTATGTCCGCCGGTGGTAAATCCGAAGCAGGTGCGCGAGTTCAGGATGTTTTTGATGTGGTAAACCATGTTTTCACTGCTGCCCACTTTCATGTAGTCGTCTTCTTTGTAATTTTTCGACGAAACGAGTAGTTTTATCTCTTCTTCGGACAAGTCGATGCCGGTGTATTCTTTGAATATTGTTTTCATTTCGTCGCGATCGCAGTTTATCAGCAAGGCTTCGAGGCCGTTTGCCGTGAGTTTGTATTGCGAAACGGCTCCGAACAACCTCTCAAGCGATAATTTGTCGTATCCCGCACACTCCCGTGTTCCGATGGTAAATCCGCTGTTTCCGTGGTCGGCCATGATTATCACGGCGGTGTTGCCGTCTTTCTGAGCAAACTCCATCACCTTGCCCACCGCTTCGTCAAAAGCGAGGTATTCGGTAATCATGCCCACGGCGTCGTTGGCATGGGCAGCCCAGTCCACCTCGCTGCCTTCTACCATCAGGAAAAATCCGTTTTCATCTTTCGACAGTATTTCCAATGCTTTTCCGGTCATCTCGGCGAGCGACGGCACTTTCTCCGGATTTCTGTCGAGCGAGTAGGGGAGCGCGTTTTTCCCAAAGAGCGCCCATACGTTTCCCGCTTCGTGGAAGTTCAGGAGGGCTTGTCGGTCGTCTTCGATGAGTGTCGTACCGTTGTTTTTGAGGTGCTTCCTGATGTCGTCGGTAAGGATGGCGTGTCCTCCTCCGAACATTACTTTCAGGTTTTGGTACGCGATTTGGGGAGCGAGCGCCTCATAGTTTTTCCTGTTGTAGTGATGCGCCGAAAAATCGGCCGGCGTAGCGTGCGGAAATTCGCAGGTTACAACCAATCCCACGGCTTTGTTCTTCTTTATTTTGGCGGCTTCCAGAATTGTTGCCGCCGGTTGGTAGGTGCGGTTCGCATCTACCGGATAGATGTCCTTTTCGGGGTCGGCTTCGGGATGAATGGCCACGTTGCCGCTCTTTTGCAAAACGCCTGTGGCATAAGTGGAACCGGTGGGTGCCGAGTCTCCTATCGGCGCGTTGGAAGAGTGGGTGGTTACGGTTCCTGTGAAAAAGGGGTCGATGTTCAGCCGCTCACCCATTTTGTTGTAAAACTTATACCAGCGAGCTGCCGAATAAACTCCGACGGATGTTCCGTCGGGAATCATCACAATCACGTTTTTTACGGGGCGTATTTCCCGAGAAAAAAGCAACGCCGATACCGTAAAAAACAGCGTAAACAAAGAGAATATTTTTTTCATTGTTGTATGTATTTGTTATTATCGTGCAAAATTACAAAAATGCCGGCATAATTTCTTACGAAGTTCGCAGAATTAGAGTTTTTATATCGATGAGCGATATGAAATCATTTCAGCCGCATCGTGGCGATATTGTTGTTTAGGTTGTTTTTTTCGGTTTTTTATCCGTCTCAATTTGAGACGGCTTCGCTTTTTTGTTTTTCTCCCCGTCTCAATTTGAGACAGCTTCGCTTTTTTGTTTTTCTCTCCGTCTCAATTTGAGACAGCTTCGCTTTTTTGTTTTTCGTCCCGTCTCAATTTGAGACGGTATCATTTTTTTGTTTTTCGTCCCGTCTCAATTTGAGACGGTATCATTTTTTTGTTTTTCAGCCTGTCTCAATTTGAGACGGCTGTTTTTTGCCGCTTGCGCGGGGCGCTGCCGAAGGCATCGAGTGGAGAG
>JBGYGP010000025.1:0-4814 GCA_041820645.1 Proteiniphilum sp.
ATTTCCGCATAGTAAGTGGTTTTGCTGCCGCTTCTGAAATTGGTACGGTCGGAATACGAACCCATATTGAACGGTACAATCATTTTTACTCGCGCGTTGTGTCCGATATAGGGCATCGGTACAATCCATGCGGGCACGGTACTGGAGTATAGCGTTCTATTGAGCATGGTTACAGGGCCTCTGTAAGTGATAATATCGGGTTGTATGGCAAATTCGGTAGAATAAGAAGCGGTATCTTTCTCATTTGCAAAATACCTCAATCCGGAAAATCGAACGTAAAATTCTTCTCCTTCCTTGATAGCCGTTCCGGAAACCCCTTTGTTGAGAATGTTGTAATACACGCCGGTACCCGGATCGCGGTAAAATTGGTTGGTTTGGAAAGCAGTATCAGCAGGAAAATTTGAGAGTATCTCCAAGTTGTTGTCCTTGATAAAGCGTTCGATGGCTTTGTTTTCTTCTTTCAAATATTCGGCATAAGGTTTTACTTTGTCGTTACAGGCAACCAGCATCAATAGCGAAGCTACCCCCAGAGCGATTATGTAATTGTACTTACTCATTTTTACGTGTTGAAAATTTAATAGGATGCAAATGTACGCATTCGACTTCAAAAAAAATGTTATTTCAATGAAAATAAATTATAAAGCCGATTACCGAGGCGCATTTTTCTCCAACAAATCGGAATAAGAGTCGAGTCTCTGTTCAAAGAGAGAAATAGCGTCTTGCAACGAACCGTAAAATTCTCCTCCCGAAGCGTTGAGATGTCCTCCGCCGTTGAAGAACTCCGCGGCAAATTGATTGCAAGGGAAAGTTCCTTGCGAGCGGAAAGAAATTTTTATCAGTTCTTCGTCTTCACGAATAAAAGTACTGAAAATTATCCCTTTGATACTCAATGGGTAATTGACAAATCCCTCGGTATCTCCCTTGTTATAATTAAATTGTTTTTGGTCTTTTTGGGAAAGCCAAATAAGCGCGGCATGTTTTTCGGGATAAACCTGCATTCGCTGAGAAAGCGTAAGCCCTAACAAACGGAAGCGGTCTTCCGTGAGGTTGTGGTAAACTTTGGAATAGATTTCATCCTTTTTCACTCCTTTTCGGAGCAATAGACTGATAATGAGATATATTTCCGGATTATCGGAGTTGAAAGTAAATCCTCCGGTATCGGTCATCATACCGCAATAAATGCATTGCGCTTCGTCGAAATTTAAATCTTCGTAGTGATTCGATTGATACAAAAATCTGAAAATCAGCTCGCTTGTGGAAGATATTTCGGGATGCGAAATGGTTACATCAAATATATCTCCGGGGTGCAAATGGTGGTCAATCAGTATTTTCGAGGCATCGGAAGCTTCAATCAAGGAGGACATCTCTCCAACACGCTTGGGAATATTGTAGTCGAGCGAAAAAATCAAATCGCTGTGTTCGAATATTGTTTTTGCTGCTTTCGGATTGTATTCGTAAAGAAGTACTTCGTCGGCGCATGGCATCCATTTGAGAAAGTACGGAAACGAATTGGGAACGATTAATTTCACCGCTTTCCCTTTTCTTTTCAGAAAGAGATAAAGAGCAAGCGATGAACCGAGCGCATCGCCATCCGGCGACAAATGCGTGGTTATCAAAATTTGCGAACTTTTATCGATTAGCTCCAATACTTTACGCACCGATTCTTCGGAGATAACGTTTGACAACGGTTGGAAATAGTTCATATTATCCGATTTTAATTTTAAAGGGATCTCAAAAGTATTTTTAAGCACGAAACATCGTTGTTCCCTACACAATACGAAAAATAAACGGTAAAGATATTAAAAAATCGCCATATATGCTCCCTCCTCCGAAACATCGTGCGTTTTCAGATTTAACTCGATGCAGGATTTCATCATTTTTCTCTTGTTGAAAGCCGGTATGGAGCTGTCGAAAACGACGATATCGGGATGGAAACATTGTTGTAATTGAGCCATCGAAAAGAGTTGTTTACCTGACAATATCAACACATCGACTTTGAGAATCTCTGAAGCTGTGAGGTTTTTCAACCAATTATCCGACAACCGCAAAACGGTTTTTTGATGTGGAACAAATCCGTTTGTCGCAAGGGGAGGATAGTGTCTTTCGTGCAATGCATAATATCCGATATCGCTGAATCCGGGCTTATTGAATACTACGAGTCCCGCCGGACTCTTTATGAAAGCCGAGACAGGGAAAGAAACCACAAGCAAAAAAACAAATGTCAAAAAGAGAATCAAGTGTCTCGAATAGCGGCTTCGGATAAACACAAAAAGCATGATGACGGACAAAATTATCAAAAACATCTGCAGCACACTGATATTCAAATTTATTATCTGAGAAAAAGGGAGCGATTCCACAAAATATACTACATTCAAAACCGAATGAATCAACAAATCGAGCATCCAATGAAAAAGCGCGGCAAGCCGGTCGAGCACCCAAATGCCGGACGGTTGCGCCAAAGTCAGCAGGGTAGTGGGAATCAGCATATACATCACAAGTTCCACCAAGGGAACAACCAGGATGTTCGCAATAAAAAAGTAGGTGGGAAAAGTTCCGAAATAATGCATCGCGATAGGGAAGACACCCAATTGGGCGGCCAACGAAACAGAAATCAAGCCGGATAAATATTTCATAAACCTGTTTTTAGCAGGAAGCAACGGTCGAAAAAAGGGCTGAAAAAACAAAATCGAAAACACTGCGCCGAAACTCAGCTGAAAGCCCACTTCGAAAAGAGCGAAAGGATTGAACAACAAAATAATAAAAGCTGCCATCAGCATGGAATTGTATGTAAAGCCTTTTTGTCGTATTGCAACTCCGACGGCAAAAATAGTGAGCATAATCACTGCCCTGAAGACGGAAGCGGGCAAACCGGTAAGCAAAGCGTAAAACCAAAGGGAAAAAACTATTAAAAGCTGCTGAATAAGAACCCCATGCCTTATCTTACGAAGAAACGAAAAAAGAAAAGAGAGAATCATATACAGAATCGCCACATGAAAACCGCTTACCGCCAAAACATGCGACGTGCCCGAAGCGCGAAAAGCCTCTTTGATGTCGTTGTCCAGTGCGTATGTATAGCCGAGGGTCAAAGCCGTAATAAATGCTTGCGCATCGGAATTCAGGCCGAATGAATCGTAAAACCGGATCGTTTTGTTTCGAAACCTCTGTGAGAGATAGTACAGCCCATTACTTTGTTTTCCGGTTTTCATCCAAGTATCCGGTGGAGCATAGGCGGAGCCGGAAAATCCTTTTATTCTCATGAAAGCGGCATAATCGAAATCGTCGGGATTGCCCCGATTCTTAAACGGGTTTATCCGTGCGGAGAATATCAATTCATCGCCGGGTTGCAGCGCGCTTGCTCTCTCCTCTTTCTGCACATAGAGTACAACCTTCTTCTTCACAGGGTGAGTAATATCGATATTGCAGGCAACCGATTTTGCTTTTTCCTGAGGGATATCGGCAATTGTGCCGATATAAACGGTGTTATTTTCGGGAAAATCGAAAGCTACATCGTCTATCCGTTTTAAAGACAATTGTCCAAAGATACCCAAGACGCAGATAAAAACCCCCACTCCGGGCAACCATCGGAAACGGAGTTGCAGATTCTGAGGGACAAGGTGCTGAGCAAACATCAAAAGAAACCCCGTAGCCACAAAAAACCAATAAAGCCGGCTTTGGGCTAAATACTGGGAGATGACGATTCCGGCAACAGCCGGCAACAAAATCCTCAATGACGGTATTTTGCCGATAAAGTTTTTCAACCTTACGGATTTAGCGAGATTATCTACAGCGATTTAAGCTCATGAATGGTTTTTATCGGGTCTTCGGACGCAAAGACAAAACTGCCGGCGACCAAAACATCGGCACCCGCGTCCACCAATCTCTTTCCGGTTTCAAGATTTACTCCGCCATCCACTTCTATCAAGGCAGTGGCATTTTTTTGAAGAATCCGGTTCTTCAAGCATTCCACTTTTGCGACAGTATGTTCGATAAATTTTTGCCCTCCAAACCCGGGATTAACGGACATCAACAATACCATATCCAAATCGGTCAGAATATCGTCGAGAAGCGGTACCGGAGTATGCGGATTGAGTGTAACAGCGGCCTTCATCCCCTGTTTTTTTATCTCGTGTACTACCCGATGCAGGTGAGGAGAAGCTTCATAATGCACGTTCATATATTCGCAACCGGCAGCGGCTATTTCGGGAATGAATTTTTCGGGCCCGACAATCATCAGATGGGCGTCTAAGGGCTTTTTTGAAACCGATTTCAGAAGATTTATCACCGGAAAACCAAACGATATGTTCGGCACAAAAACACCGTCCATAATATCGAGATGAATCCAGTCGGCTTCACTCCGGTTAAGCATTTCAATATCTTTTTCGAGGTTCAAAAAATCGGCTGCAAGCAGCGAAGGTGCAATCAGGTGACTCATAGCTGTTGATATTTATGCCTCAAAGGTAGTAAAAAAATCAAAAACTGTTTTGAATTTTACGAACGATGTTTCATATCGCTATCTTCTTTTATTCTCTCTCTCCGGGAGAAATTTTTTTCTAACTTTCGGTAGAAAAGCAACAATCCTTCGTACAAGGGTGTTCGTGCGATCGGCCGATTTCCGGGAAGCGCTCCGGCCACCGTTTCGTTTGCGATATTCTGTGCGGTTGGGCTTGTTCGGAACTCTTTACCGCCGCAAAAGCGCCCACTTCTTTGAGAGCGAGCGAGGTTTTAAAGATAAAAACACAATCAGAAAATCATTTCCGAAGCAATCCGTCCACAACGTCGGTTAAATTCTCGGCAAAGCCGGTAAACCGGGGTGA
>JBGYGP010000026.1:0-2639 GCA_041820645.1 Proteiniphilum sp.
CAGTGGGGACGCGACCCCTATCTGGGCGGTTTGTATTTCGAAGATATCCGGGGCGACGGGTATAGCCCCGGCCCCGACGGGAAAATAGACGGAAACGATATTCAGCTGCTTTCGGAGAACGGGGCGCCCCGAATCAACTACGGTTTCGGAGCGAGCATCGCCTGGAAAGGCATCACGGTGGATGCCCATTTTCAGGGGGTAGGCATGTACGACCGCATGATCAGCAACCTGGGAGGGATAAACTACGGGGGCATGCGTCAGTACGGCGGCGCCATTCGTCCTTACTACCCCATTTGGGCAGACGATGTTTGGACGCCCGACAATCCCGACGCCAAATATCCCCGGCCTGTAGGCAGCAACTGGTACGAATCGGGAACGGGAAACCAATCGTTCTGGATACGCAACGGCGCCTATATGCGATTGAAGAACCTCAACGTCGGGTATAACCTGCCCAAACAATGGGTTGACAAGATAGGGCTGGCATCGGTGCAGCTTTTCTTTAACGGAACCAACCTGTTTTTCATATCGCCCATGAAAGAGTTTCATGATCCCGAACAGGATTGCTACGACTCCTATCCGCTGATGAAATCTTTTACATTCGGTCTCGATTTTAAATTTTAAAAACAGATTAAAACTATGAATAAGACAATTAAACTGATCGTTACAGGGTGGGTGTTGCTGTTGTTGGCAGGATGCAATACGCTGGACATTGAGAATATTTCCGATTACGACGCGGATCGCGTCTGGAGCGACGAGAAGCTGGCCGATGCCTACATCGTCAATCTGTATGCCAATACCTTCGACAACTGGAATCCTTCGGCCGATGTAACCAGCCAGCAGCTCAACGGTATCCATTTTTACGAAGACCGGATTACCATCACAAACGAAGAGTATAAAAGATGGGATTACGATAAAATACGCCTGATAAACAGAGCGATTCAGAAGATAACCGACGGCAAACTGCCCGAAGAGGTCAAAAAACGGTTTCTCGGACAGGTGTTTTTCTTGCGCGCTTACGTTTACTTCGGCATGGTGAGTTATCACGGAGGAGTTCCCTATATTACCGTACCGCAGGACAAAGACAAGGACGATTTGTATGTAAAGCGGAACAGCACCGGAGAGTGTTTCGACAATATCGTTGCCGATATCGACCGCGCCCTCTTGCTGTTGCCCGAAAAAGTTCCCACCTCGTCGAACGATTACGGCCGCATCGACCAATGTTTTGCCGCCGCTTTCAAAGCGAAGGTGCTCCTGAACAAGGCCTCTCCGCAGTTCAACCCGAAAAATCCGTGGGGCAATGCCTACTGGGCTGAGGCGCATCGGGCCAACAAGGCGGCCTACGATTTGCTGGTCAAAAACGGGGCGGCGCTGGTGGAGCAATACGAAGATATTTTTCTGAAAGAGCGCAACGCCGAGACCGTTTTTGCCGTCATAAACTCCTATCCCAATAAAATGGCCTATTGGGATCATGGCGTGCGTCCCGGCTCCGAGAGCAGAGGCAACGCCTGGGCCTGCCCCACGTGGGAATTTGTGAAAGAGTTTCCGATGCTCGACGGAAAAGCCTCCGACGACCCCGCCGGAAAATACTACCTCGATTCGGTTGCCTTTGTGCAGGCATACTGGAAAAACCGCGATCCGCGATTCGACAAATCCCTCGTATGGAACGCCGGCATCTATGAAGTATCGCAGAAGAAAGGCAACAGACAGTACACCGCGCTGGGCATTGCACACGAGGCCGACGATTTCGGCATCAACCCCAAGGCCAACGTCAACTCCACCAACCTCAACACCTATTCGGGATTCTTTATCCGCAAGGCAAGCAACCTGGCGCTGCTGCAATCGCAAGTGCAACAGTACGACATCGACTACGTGGTGATGCGTTTTGCCGAAGTGATGCTCAATTACGCCGAAACGGCCAACGAAACCGGAGACCAAAGCACCGCACTCGACATCCTGAAAGCCATCCGCAAACGCGCGGGAATCGAAGCCGGAGCCGACGGAAACTACGGCATCGCCGCCGCTTCGCGCGAAGAGGTGAGAGAAGCCATCGTGGGTGAACGCAACATCGAGTTTTGCTTCGAAGGACATCGGTATGCCGATTTGAGACGGCTGCGCATGCTCGACCGCCTCGACAAGCAGACCAAACACGGCGTGGAGGCCATAGCCATCAATCCCGACGGAACCGATATGCCCATGGACGAAGCCAAACGAAAAGCGTCCGAAAACGCTCTCGAAGAGAAAGATTTCAGATACACCGTGCTGCAAATCCCCTTCTCGGGAGTAAAAGTAACTTCCGTGCCGGAGAAGTACTATTTCTACCCCATCCAAAACGTGGTTATCGAGAAAAACAACAAAATCGAACAAAACGCCGGTTGGGGAGGAACATTCAATCCGGCGCTGGAATAAAGAAAAACCAACGGAGACTCCCTCCCGGCGATAAATAAAACCGTCCTCGTCGGATAACGGGAAATCGGCAAGGAGCGCCTTGCCCACCATTCCGGACGCTCTCCGTCCTGTGCGGGACGGAGAGCGTCCCAAGTTGGACAAAGAGTGTCCAAAGTTGGACGGAGAGTGTCCCAAGTTGGACGGAGAATGTCCAAAGTTGGACGAAGAGTGTCCAAAGTTGGACGAAGAGTGTC
>JBGYGP010000027.1:0-3747 GCA_041820645.1 Proteiniphilum sp.
GCAAAAATAAGACGAGGTTTCCTGAGCGCCCCGCTGCCGTCTTCTATTCGAACGCTTCCGAAAACCGGCGGAGAGTGTCGTCGTTGTCGGTTCGAGCAACTCGGTTGTCGCTTCGAGTGACGTCTTGCATTTGAGCACTTCCTATACAGCTGAGAGCCGTTTCGTACTTAAAGATACTTTTGAGACATGCCCCCTTATCCGAAAAAAAACAAAGAGGTAAGATTTATTTTATCTCTTTTTCTTTTTCCCATTCGGGTATAAAGTTGTACATTTGAAACAAATTTTCATAATATATGTCCGATAGCATTGTAATAATCCCGACCTACAACGAAAAGGAAAACATCGAAAACATCGTTCGTGCGGTATTTTCGCTCGAAAAACCGTTTCACATCCTTGTTATCGACGATGGCTCTCCCGACGGCACCGCCTCCATTGTGCACCGGCTGATAGACTCCGAATTTTCGGGAAAACTCTTTATCGTAGAACGAAAAGGGAAGCTCGGGCTTGGTACGGCCTATCTCGAAGGGTTTCAGTGGGCGTTGGAGCGGGATTACGAGTATGTTTTCGAGATGGATGCCGATTTTTCTCACGACCCCTACGATTTGCCCCGGCTTTACGCGGTTTGCTCGCACGAAGGTTTTGATGTGGCCGTCGGGTCGCGTTACACCTCCGGCGTGAATGTCGTGAATTGGCCGATGGGGCGTGTTTTGATGTCCTATTTTGCTTCGAAATACGTTCGGTTCATAACCGGACTGAGCATCAAAGACACCACCGCCGGATTTGTCTGCTATCGGAGAAAAGTGTTGGAAACCATCGATCTGGACAATATCAGATTCAAAGGATATGCTTTCCAGATTGAAATGAAATACACCTCTTCCGTACTGGGATTTAAAATCAAAGAGGTATCCGTGATTTTTGTGAACAGACGTTTGGGGACTTCGAAAATGAATACGAGTATCTTTGGAGAAGCATTTTTCGGAGTTATCAATCTGAGGTGGCGGAAAAGCGTTGGTAAAATAAAACCTCGAAAGGCATGAAACTCATTCGCAACGCCACGATAATCAACGAAGGACGCTCCTTCGAAGGCTCCGTTTTAATAGACGGAGAACTGATTTCGGCTCTGTTCCCAGGCCAAATACCCGACAATATCCTCCGAAGCTGCTCCGATGTGATTGACGCCAGCGGGTGCTACCTGCTTCCGGGTGTTATCGACGACCAGGTACATTTCAGAGAACCCGGACTTACGCACAAAGGCGATATGCTGACCGAAAGCTGCGCCGCCGTGGCCGGAGGGGTAACTTCGTTTATGGAGATGCCCAATACCCATCCGCAGACTGTTTCCATCGAAGAACTCAACCGAAAATTTGAGACAGCCGCCCGAAAATCGGTTGCCAACCACTCTTTTTATCTGGGAGCAACCAACGACAACATCAGCGAGCTACTCAAAGCCGATAAGAAAAATGTTTGCGGAATAAAGCTCTTTATGGGCGCCTCCACCGGAAATATGCTGGTGGACAGCGAGCGAGCGCTTCGCCGGATCTTCGCCGAAGTGGATATGTTGATTGCCACCCATTGCGAAAAAGAGGAGATAATTCGCGAAAATACAGCTTTTTTCAAACAAAAATGGGGAGAAGACATCCCCATCGAATACCATCCTCTGATTCGCAGCGAGGAGGCTTGCTACCGCTCTTCGGCACAGGCTGCCGGGCTTGCCGACGAATACGGTTCGCGGCTGCATATTCTGCACCTCTCCACAGCACGCGAGATGAGTTTGCTGGACACCTCTCCGCTGGAGGAAAAAAGAATCACCGCCGAGGTGTGCGTGCATCATCTCTGGTTTACCGATACCGATTACCGCCGCCTGGGCGCGAGAATAAAGTGGAATCCGGCCGTTAAAACCGCAGCCGACCGTAGCGCGTTGCGCAACGCGCTGAAAACGGGAAAAGCAGACGTGGTAGCTACCGACCATGCCCCCCATTTGCTTTCGGAAAAAGAGGGAGGATGCCTGAAAGCCGCTTCGGGAGGCCCCTTGGTGCAGCATGCGCTGCCGGCGATGCTGCAACTGGCGGCAGAAGGTGAGTTTTCGAAAGAGTTTGTGGTAGAAAAAATGTGCCATGCCCCCGCCAAACTCTTTCGGGTAAAGCGGCGCGGATTCATCCGCGAAGGGTATTTCGCCGATTTGGTTTTGGTAAATCCCCGGAAAAACCATACTGTCTCGGCCGGAAATATTTTCTACAAATGCGGCTGGTCGCCCTTCGAGGGTGAAACATTCTCGCATTCCGTCGAAAAAACATTTGTCAACGGCAATCTTGTCTTCTCGGGAGGCGAAATCAGGGACGATGTTTTCGGAAAAGCACTCGAATTTGAGAGATAACGGGCGCTATAGCCGATGGAATGGAGAGATAAACCTTAGTTGCGATGTAATTTTTTATTATCTTTGTCGTTTTCAAACAGAATTGGCGATGAGATTTTTATTTACGGTTCAGGGAGAGGGTAGAGGGCATTTCACGCAGGCGCTGTCGTTGGCCTCAATGCTTCGCAAACACGGACACGAAGTGATTGCAGTACTTGTGGGAAAAAGCGATCTGAGGCAAATCCCGACCTTCTTTTCGGAAAAAATAAAAACTCCCGTTTTCGATTTCAGAAGCCCCAACTTCATGATGATGTACCGCAAAAAACGTCCGAACATCTTCTTTTCGGTTGTCGCTAATTTTATGAACTCGCTGAAATTCAGAAAAAGCATTCTCTTCGTTAAATCTAAAATAGAAGAATACCGCCCCGATATTGTCGTCAATTTTTATGAAATGATTACGGCGATGGCTTTTTCAGCCTATCGTTTCGACAAAAAAACGGGCGTCAGACTCATCTCCGTCGCCCATCAGTATGTGCTTTTGAATCCCAATTACAAAACCACTGCCGAGCAAGACATCAAATATTATTTTCTTCGGATGATGAACAAAATCACGAGCCGCCGTTCGTGGAAAATCTTAGCCCTCTCTTTTCGAGATATACCCCGACACAAAAACATTGTAACGGTTCCCCCCCTGTTGCGCCACGATGTTTTTGAGATGGAACCCGTACGGGGAAATTACATTCACGGCTATATGCTCAACCAGGGATATTACGGCGAAGTGCTGCACTGGCACAAAAACAATCCCGATGTGGCATTGCGTTTTTTCTGGGACAAAAAGGATGCGGAAGAGGTTACCGTGATTGATGAAAACCTTGTCTTCTACCGCCTAAACGATCGTCTCTTTTTGGAGAGTATGGCCGGTTGCATGGCCTATTCCACCACTTCGGGCTTTGAATCGATTTGCGAAGCATTGTATTACCGCAAGCCGGTTTTGATGATTCCCGTGCATATCGAGCAGGAATTCAACGCTTTCGATGCCTCGCTGTCGGGTGCGGGAATATCGAGCTCCAAATTCGATCTGACCAAGCTACTCGATTTTACCTCCTCTTACTGTCCCGACGAAAATTTCCGCGATTGGGTTTCGCAAGCCGAAGAACGCTTTCTGAAAGAAATTCTGGAAGAAAAGTGATGGACTATATAGTCCCTGCGGGATTATAAATCATTGCTGTCCGATAAATTATCAAGCAATCGATTATTCGCATAAACCCCAATTACGCAGTAGAGATTTTATGCGTCCAATCGATGGGGTAATCCCAAAGACGGGCTAACCATTTCCTTCGTTTTTTGGTCAGTGCAATTTTGAGTATGAGAGTGTCTCCCGCTTTTTCAAAATA
>JBGYGP010000028.1:0-4223 GCA_041820645.1 Proteiniphilum sp.
AACGGTTTTGGCGAGTTTGTCGGATGAGTCGAGGCTGTCGAAGAAACGGCTCATACTTTTAGCCACCGTAAAGTCGCCGATGGAATCGAAACCGGTATCGGCTCCCAACTGGTTGAATTTTCGCGTATTGTTGTTGCGGATGACACCGTAGTGGAATTGCTGTGTCCATCCTTTCTCCCAATCCATAATAGCCCCTTCGTACAACAGGGCTGATTTGAATTTAACGATTTCGTTTTTCGACAGCTCGGCGCCGCCGTAGATTTTGTTGAAGATAGCGTTGATTTCGGTCTGTGTAAAGGGCTCGGAATAGAACTCTTCGAATCCGTGGTCGGAGAGCTTACAGCCGACACGTGCAAAGAAATCGTGACGAACGCGCAACGCTTCCAACAGATCGTCGTATCGGCTGATATTTATGCCGGAGACATCCGATAGTTTCTCCAGATAGGCGCGGTAACTCGCCGCGTTTTCTACCGCCATCGCTTTATCGGGGCGCCATGTAGGGAGTACTTTTATTTCGAATCCTTCGTTTTTCAGTGCGATGTGGTGCTGCAGATTATCCACCGGATCGTCGGTGGTGCAAACCACACGTACCTTGTATTTTTTCATCAGTCCGCGAGCAGAAAATCCGGGCGAACGAAGTTTTTCGGTACAGATGTCGTATATTTCGCGGGCTGTTTTCGGATTTAACAGTTTTTCTACTCCGAAAGCCGTTTTCAGCTCCAGATGTGTCCAGTGATAGAGGGGGTTGCGCATGGTACGGGGGACGGTTTCCGCCCATTTTTCGAATTTTTCCCAGTCGGAAGTCTCTTTTCCGGTGCAATAACGTTCATCGATTCCGTTGGCACGCATTGCCCGCCACTTGTAATGGTCGCTTTCGAGCCAGATTTGCCCCAAATTGTCGAACCGGCGGTTGCCTGCGATATGAGCGGGGTCTAAATGACAGTGGTAGTCGATGAGAGGCTGTTTTGCCGCATGTTTATGATACAACTCCCGTGCTGCGTCGGTTTGCAGCAGGAAGTCTTCGTGGATGAAATTTTGCATTGAACGGTATGTTTAATGTTTGACTGACGGTCGATTGTCTTTTATACAACTTTCATGTCTGTATCGGGTTCGGGAGTCGGATTTTTCCCGTTGCCGTTTTTATGTTATCCGGTCTGTTTCTTCGACAAGGCTTTTTTGCGAACAATCGAGGCAATGATCGAAATAATCAACAGCCCTCCGATAATGGACAAAGATACGACATTCGAGATTGAAAAATCCCAACCGGCCACGTGCGCGTAGTGGTTGAGAATCATTTTGCATCCGATGAAGACCAAAATCGCGCTGAGCGCGAACTTCAGGTAATGGAAGTAGTCCATCACGCCTCGAAGAGCAAAATAGAGCGAACGCAATCCCAGAATAGCAAAAATGTTCGAGGTGTAAACGATAAACACATCGGTAGTAACGGACAAAACCGCCGGGATGGAGTCGATTGCAAAAATCACATCGGTCATTTCGATTACCAACATGGCAATGAAGAATTGCGTGGCGTACCATTTTCCATTTATCTTTTTGAAGAATCCCGCTCCGGAGGAGTTATCGGTGGTGGGTATGATTTTTTTCAGAATCCTGACGAAGGCATTTTCGTCGGGGTTGTCGTTTTTATCTTCGGAGGCATCGCTTTCTCCGATATGGTCAACGACCATTTTAATTCCGGTAAAAATCAGGAAGCCACCGAAAATATACATCAGCCATGCAAATTTTTCAATCAGCGCCACACCCGCAAAGATAAATACAGCCCGAAACACAATAGCTCCCAGAACGCCCCAGAATAAAACTCCATGCTGGTGTTCGGGGCTGATTTTAAACATCGAAAAGATAATCAGAAAGACAAAGAGATTATCGATGCTCAACGATTTTTCCAACAGGTATGCGGTGAAGAAATCAAGTGCGGCATCTTTCCCGAAATAGAGATAGACCCAGACGTTGAACAAGAGCGCCAGAGATATCCAGAAGAGGCTGAGCCATAAGGCTTTTTTCACTTGTACCACTTCTCCTTTTTTGTGAAAGACAAATAAGTCCAAGGCCAACAACAGGATGACCAGCAGGTTGAAACCAATCCAAAATACAGAACTAACTTCCATAAAATAAATACAATATAAAAAATGAATATTCGTTTGACGAGAGGAAAGCTTCGGAAGCTCAGCGCACCGGATTCAGTCCCATCTCTTTTGCTTTTTCGATCAGAAAACGGTATGCCGCTTCGCGCTCATTGGGGATGATTCCGTCCAGAATAGCATCTTTGATAAATGCTTTGAGGTTTCCGACCTCTTTCGACTGTCCCAACCCGAATATTTCCATGATTTCGTTTCCATCGATCGGGGGTTGAAAATTGCGCACGCGATCTTTTTCTTCAATCTCCCGCAATTTTTGCCGCACGATTTTAAAATTCTGCAAATGCCTCCGTACTTTTTCGGGATTTTTCGATGTAATGTCTGCTTCGCAGAGTGTCATCAAATCGTCGATATCATCGCCCGCGTCGAAAAGCAACCGACGGACTGCCGAATCGGTAACTTCGTCCTCCACGAGCTGCATGGGGCGCATGTGGAGCGAAACCATCTTTTGCGTATATTTCAATTTTTCGTTTTGCGGCAATTTCAAGCGGCGGAAAATCCTCGGAAGCATTTTTTCTCCGATATAATTGTGGTTATGGAATGTCCAACCCGATTTCGGATCCCAACGTTTGGTTACGGGCTTGGCAATATCGTGCAGCAGCGCTGCCCATCGCAACCACAGATCGTTTGTCCGGCGGGCAATATTGTCGAGTACGGCAAGCGTATGAAAAAAATTGTCTTTATGCCCTATTCCTTCCTTTGTTTCGGCTCCTTTAAGCGCCAAGAGTTCGGGAAAGAGGATTTCGAGCAATCCTGTTTTCTCCAGGAGCAACCATCCCACCGACGGTTTTGGGGAGAGCATGATTTTATTGAGTTCATCGGCAACGCGTTCCATCGAAACAATTCCGATGCGCTCTTTGTTGCGCGCGATGGCGTCGAAGGTTTCGGAATAGATATCGAAGCCCAATTGCGAGGCAAATCTCACCGCACGCATCATACGCAAAGGGTCGTCGCTGAAGGTGATGTCGGGGTCGAGCGGCGTACGGATTATCAGACTCTCCAAGTCGTGCATCCCGCCGAAGGGGTCCGACAGTTCTCCGAACCGCTCCTTATTCAGGCAGAAAGCCATCGCATTGATGGTGAAATCGCGGCGTTTCTGGTCGTCTTCGAGTGTTCCGTCCTCCACGATGGGTTTTCGCGAATGGCGTGCGTAGGACTCTTTGCGTGCCCCCACAAATTCCACTTCGCAGTCGCGATACTTAATGCGGGCTGTTCCGAAGTTTTTGAAAACAGATACTTGCGGATGCCCTTTCATTCTTTTCGCAACGGCTGCAGCCAAATCGATTCCTCTGCCGACAGCAACAACATCGATGTCTCCGGAAGGGCGGCAAAGAAAAAAATCGCGCACAAACCCGCCGATCACATGACACTCAAGCCCCATCTCATCGGCTACCGACGAAATAAGCCTGAAAATATCCTTATCTAAAAAATCAATTACCTCCCGGCGGGAAACGTCCATCTCTTTTGAATTTCTGTTAGCAGATGCAAAATTACAATAAATGGACGTGAAAACCATTCAAGGAGTAAATTTTATTGCTATTTTTGCGCAGATATGATGATACGGAACATAAACAGCGCAGAAACAGATTGTTTTAACAGTATCCGCCGGGCATGGAAAGCAACGGTGCTTTTTCTTGCGGCATCGGGGGTTCTTGTTTCCTGTTCGGGCAACCGAGGGGCAAAAGAGTACCTCTCCGAAGCCCGAACCGAGTTTGAAAACAGAAACTACGCCGCCGCAAAGCTGAAAATCGACAGCATCAGGATACTTTTCCCTTCGGCTTTCGACGAAATCGACAAGGGATTCGAATTGATGCAGCAAGTGCGGATCGAAGAGAACAAGCGAAACGTCGCTTTCTGCGACTCGATGCTTGAAGCCAGCTACCGCGAACTGGAAGAGACTCTCAAACTCTTCAGTTTCGTACGCGACCCCAACTATCAGGAGTTCGGAGTTTATGTCCCAAAATCTTATCCGAAAAATATTTCCCTCAACCAAAGCGGATTGCGCGCAGAAGTCTCGGAAAAAGGACGACTCTATCTCGAAAGCGTTTTTACGGGAGGCAACCTCAAACA
>JBGYGP010000029.1:0-3469 GCA_041820645.1 Proteiniphilum sp.
ATTTTTGCTGCTGAAGTTCAAACTTACCTTTTGCGCCGAACTAACCGTCAGGCTGAAACACAAAAGAAAAGTCAGAATAACGAATCTTCTTTTAAAATGGATTTTTCCCATATTCTTGTCGGTTTAAAATTTTAAATATTTGTTGTTTCAGGTCTATTGTATAATGTTGCATCCTACTAAGAAACATATTCTTTTGCTAAAAAGTCTGCCAGTTTTGAGAAAAAAGATGGACGAATTAAATCATCCGACTTAGCCGTTTTAGAGAGTAATAAAAAATCATATAACGATTTCGGCGTTTTCGATTTTGTTCGATTTCCCTTTGGAGCAGATACTCCCAATACCTATCTCCTTTTGTATTTTGTTGTCTCTCCAGCCTCCGGTACCGGATCAAACCGCCATTCACCGCATTTTTTTAATTATATCCTGGATTTTGTTTCAATTCGAATTCCGTTCCTTTGGTCCTGTCTATTTCGTCTTGCGGAATAGGGAGATATTTGCAATAGTCTTGCCAAGTACGTGTGCTCAAAGATGTTGTTTCGGTAAGGATATTGGTATCGCCCCAACGAACAATATCCCAAAAACGCATCCCCTCGCCCACAAACTCTTTGCGGCGCTCCAATTTTACATTGGCTGCCGTAGCGGGAATGGATTTTGCCCCTCCGAAAGCGCGTTCGCGAACCAAATCCAATACCGATTGTGCGGTAATACTGCCTACGGGAGATTGTCCGTGTATGACAATCATTTCGGCGTAAGTTAATAGTGTTTCGGCATAGCGGAAAATGCGCACATTGTTCGCGTAATTCAACGCAGTGGTTCCCTGTGGATTGTAGCCTACGCGGGCAGCATATTTCGCCATAAAATAACCGGTATTCTGATAACGTGCCTTATATTGATCGGGAGAGAAATAATTGATGGAGCCTTCACGGCGCGTATCACCCGCTTCATACATATCCCATGCGGCAACACGAACCGGGCCGAAACCCCATCCAGCTTTAAAATCGCCAACATTATTCCCGGCTTTTAAATTGTCGGGGGAGATAAATTCGGGGAGGTTAGTTCCATATCCCGACCAAGCGTTTCCCCAATCTTTGCCTTCAGGAATGTGGTTGGCTTCAAAAATCGATTCAACGCAAAATTCGTTTTCATCGACCCAGATTTTCGCAAAATCGGGAAAAAGGCTGTATTCTCCGCTGTTGATTATCTCGGCCATATCTTCGACAACCTCTGCATAACGTTGGGTATCTTTCTGGTAGAGTATCACCCGTGCTTTCAGCATAAGAACGGCAGCTCTGTTTACTCTGCCCGTATTGGCTCCTGAAGATTTCATCGGCAAATAGCCTTTGGTAGCTGCTGCATCCACGTCTTCCATAATTTCCTTATAAATATCGTCGGCAGTATATTGGCGAGCCATATAAGGAGCTTTGCTTAGCGGAGCTTCGAAATAGGGAATATTACCCCAAAATTTCCACAGCCAGTGCATGTAGTAGGCACGTAGAAAATGAGCTTCCGCTTTGTATTGATTAAGTTTACTCGCATCGACATTTACCGCGTTATCACAAGCAATGAGTACATTGTTGCATCGTGCCAGTCCTGCATAGTAAACTGTCCATAATCCGCCGAGATTCTCCTGCGGCGTACTTGCAAACATTGAAAGCAAGTATAATTGGTGTTGGTCACCGGCATCGCCCCCGCCCTTGTAAATATCATCCGAACGCAAGTCGGACATTAACGGAATACTGTTGTAGTTGCCAGCTGCATAATTGTCTAACAACAGCACCTGATAGGCCGATGCAAGGTTCGATAAGATGGCCCCTTCCGTTGCCGGCGCTCCTGCTTGTTGTTGCTCGGTAGGCAGAGCTGTAAGGAAATCTTCTCCACAAGAAGAGAATCCTATAGAAAATGCAATTAAAATAATGGATATATATTTTTTCATTGTTGTAAGATTTTAAAATTAGAACGAAATATTGGCTCCCACAGAAATGGTTCTGGCCTGTGGATAAATTCCCCTATCCACACCGATATGGGTATATCTGTTATCATCTCCGGTAGCCATTTCAGGATCAAATCCGTCATATTTGGTAAACGTAAAGAGATTGTCGGCCGAGATATAGAGCCTTAATCGCTGAATGGATACTTTGCGCGTAATGTTCGCCGGTAGTGTATAACCCAATTGGGCCGATTTTAATCTCATGTATGAACCGTCTTTGATGTAGAGGTCCGACGAACGCCAATTGGCATTGGGATTGGCGTTGGTCATACGGGGAATGCGATTGGATGTTCCTTCGCCGTGCCAACGTTGTAGAATCCATGCCGGACGATTCATAGCAGGTATATCGCCGCGTTGTGCAAAATCGAAAACATCGTTTCCAATGGTTCCTTGAAAGAAGAGGTTCAGGTCGATCCCTTTCCAATCGGCACCCATGGTAAGGCCGTACGTCCAGTCGGGCATCCCTTTTCCTATATTGGTTTTATCGTCGTCACTGATAATACCGTCTCCGTTAAGATCAACAAAACGTACGTCGCCCGGTTTCGCCGACGGTTGCAACAATGCGCCCGACGTATTTACATAGGCATCCACCTCTGCTTGGGTTTGGAAAATACCGTTGGTTTTGTATCCGTAAAAATAGGGGAAAATCTCTCCATTCTTTCCTTTTACGTAACTACCTACACCCGATGCTGCGGAGCTTTCATAGATGGCTTCTCCCGATGCGTTCCCGAGCTTGATGAGTTTATTTTTCAGATAAGAGGCGTTAGCCGAAACAAAATAGTTGAGGTCGCCGATTTTATTTTTCCAACCAATTTCAAATTCGAATCCCCGATTTTCCATATCTCCGGCGTTGGCCATCGGAGCTCCTTGCCCAACATAATTCGGGATGGGTTGCTCCATTAACATGCCTTTGGTGAGTTTTACGAAGTAGTCGAATGAAAAATTGAACGCACCGTTAAGAAAGAGCAAATCAATACCCAAATCGGTTTGTTCGGATTCTTCCCATTTCACCTCGGGGTTGGGAATAACTCCGGGCGAACTTCCGTACTGCATGATTCCGGTGTTGGAACCTACTATGGTAGCATCGGCATAATTCACTCGATAACCACCTCCGTAGTAATAATTCTGTCCGCCATTCATCAACGAAGTATAACGAAATCCTCCGATAGATTCGTTCCCATTACGTCCCCAGCTTAAACGGAGTTTCATGTATTCGAACCAATCGGGGCGCGAAGCCATGAAGTTTTCGCCAGTAACATTCCAACCAAGAGAAACAGCAGGAAAAAGCGCCCATTTGTGCGACGCTCCGAAATTGGAAGACCCGTCGCGCCGGAGTGTAGCTTGAATCATATATTTTTCTCCGAGATTGTAGTTGATGCGTCCGAAATAGGAAGCCAGTGTATGGGCGTTATATCCTCCCGTACCGCCCCAAGTACGCTCAAGCGATCTGTCGGCAATGGCCGAATTGATGTTGGCTTTTAA
>JBGYGP010000030.1:0-4833 GCA_041820645.1 Proteiniphilum sp.
CCATTTTTCCGACGGATTGTGCGGGTTGGTCACCGTGCCGCCGGCAATAAGTTCTTTCCATAACTCATAAGCCGATTTGCCGTTTTCGCCGCTATCGCCTTTTTCTCCTTTTATATAAACGAGGTAGTCGCTCACTTCCACTTGGTCTTTCGGCCATTGAATGGTACCATCGGCCACCTTTTCTTTCCAGAATTCGTATGCCGAAAGTCCCGTATCTCCTTTCGGGCCTTTGGGCATCACAATATCCACCTGGGTACACGAGGTTACCCAACTTATCAGTAATAACGTACATACCGATAACACGATTGTTTTTTTTATTTTCTTCATTATTGTTGTTGATTTTTTGACAGATTACTTCTAATCACCTAGTTGTATAAAATATTGTATAATTGTTTGGCATAAAAAATGATTGTGTTGCAAAAAAGTTCCTTGATTTGCAATAGAAAAACAGGTTACTCAGACTTTTACATTTACAGGGAGTAGTCATCAATACTGAATCCGGTTTAACATTCAAACCGGCCTTAACAATCCGAGCTAAATTGGAGAAAAATATGAGGTCGAAATCCGCACTTAACCGCAGAAAAATTTTTACGGCAAAGAATTTACGAAAATAATCATAAAATATATCACATAAAAGATTTTATATAAACCAAAAGAAGTACACTTAATGCGAAAAAATGTATTCGAACGTTTATTGACTATTGGTTGCTGCAGAGAAATTTAACTTCCATACATAGCTTCTTAAAAATTCCACCGCATTATCACATGGATAAAACCTATTTCATTACAAATTATGCCACAAAGATAACGATTATTTATATATACAGATGGATCGGGGTTAAAAGTATGAGGAATTTTTCTACAAAAAAGCAGAACAACATGTTTTTCAGAATTCTTTATATCGCATTATTCATCAAAGAAGCGCATAATTTGAAGAAAATTTTTTTCGAAAATAAAGCGGTGTGTATCCTGTGTTTTTCTTAAACAGCCGATAGACATTCCTCACATCGTTAAATCCGACTTCAATTGCAATATCTAAAAGTTCTTTTTGAGTCGTGAGCAACGCGTTTGCGATATATTCTACTTTTTTATCTATGATGAATTGATAGATGGACACGCCTGTGGCTTCTTTAAATTTCTTTTCCAGACTCCGACGTGAAAGCGGAACGAACTCCGTCAATTCATCAATCGATATGTCAGAAACAATATTTTCGTTAATGTAGTTTATCACATTCTTTATGTACTGATTACGAATATTGTATTTCTCTGTTGACTGACGTAACTCAATACGGATAGGCTCTATAACTATACTGAAAGGTATATTGTTTTTATTTATAATTGTTTCATGAAGCATCTTTCCTGTATGATATCCTCCGTTTATATCATCCGTAATGATGGAAGATATGGATGGGTGAGACAGATTGCATATCAATTCGTCATTATCGACTCCCAACAAAGATAATTCATTGGGAATATCGATATTGTTAACTTTGCACATTTCGGAAACCTGTAAGGCGAAATTATCATCACAGGCAAATAGCGCAATAGGTTTAGGCAACGATAATAACCATTCGTTTAATGCAATATGGCTTTCGCTCCATTGCATATCATTCAACAATTCGGATTCGAAAGAGAAGTAACATCCGCCCAATTTTTCGACCTCTTTGCGATATCCTTCTTCTCTGGCTTTTGACCAGAAAAAATCTTTATTGCCATAAAATGCAAAATTCTTGAAACGCCTTTTTGCAAAAAAATGGGCAGCCATACTCCCCACTCCATGAAAATTCCCCGATATTTTAGAGAATCGGCTGTTTATCTCTTTATAGCTTTGCAAAAATACGGGGATGTCAAGTTGTTCCAGAAAATCAACTTTTTCATACTCCCATTGTGTTATTATTGCATCTATTTTCCATTCTCTAATCCGATCTAAGATACCGGTTTCTCCGTAGAGCGTCAGAAAATATGCCGGTAGTCGATAAAAAGTCCAATGGTTATTTTCTTTGGCATAATTAATCAAACCGGTTAAGAAACGACGGCTGAACTCTGTTGAAGAGTCAATAAGTATAAGAACTTTTATCATCTCGTATAAATTAAAATATTGAATAAGTTAAATATACATCAAATCCCCACTCCGATTTGGTATGATATTAAAACAAGATTATGGAGATATGGTTCTTTTTTTAACATTATCAGGTGTATTTTTGCGCAAATTGTCAGTCAAAATATGCAATCTATCAATAAACTCTCAAGCATGTAATCTATTTTTGTTTTGTATTTTACAAAAAATGATTTAAGAAAGGAGGAATGAAATAAAATAAAGATTTATTCAGCAAAAGTATTACACTGTTAATAATTTGCCATGGAATTTTTATCAAATGTGAATTCAAGTATTGAAACGATAAATAAAAAAGTGTGTTGTGCTTTGTTAGCCCGACTTAAAAGAGAAGTTAATTTTAAAATAATAAATTGATGAGAAATGAAAAAAATGACAACATTGTTAAGTCTTAATATAAAACATTTATTTGTCTTTTGGGGAATACTCTTTATTTTTTCCCAAAATATGTATGGAGATAACACAGTTCTGTCCGAAAAAACGGATAACAATATTTCGGAAAGAAAAACTTCAATTATACAAACAACGCATCCTCTTCAGCAAAAAAAGCAAATAACCGGAACGGTTACGGACGAAAACGGAGAACCGATAATTGGAGCCAATATTATTGAAAAGAATACAACGAATAACGGAACCGTAACCGATTTCAACGGAACGTTCACTCTTGAAATCAGAGAGGGTTCGGTTATTCAGGTTTCATATATAGGCTATTTATCCCAAGAAATTGTAACCGGTGAGCAAAACAATTTGCAAATTGTTTTGAAAGAAGATTCAAAGACATTGAATGAACTAATTGTTATCGGTTACGGAACAGCAAAAAAATCAGATTTGACCGGTTCGATTCAACGGGTGAATGTTGACATATTCAAAAACCAGAATATGACACAGGTAACCGATATGCTTGCAGGCACCGTTGCCGGACTGAATGTAATTCAGGGAACAGGATCTGCCGGTGGAGGAACTCTCGAAATAAGAGGACAAACTTCTTTAAGCGCGTCAAATGACCCGATGATCGTTATAGACGGCTCTATCTATCAGGGGAGTTTAAGAGACATCAATCCTTCTGACGTAGCCAGTATCGATATTCTTAAAGATGCGAGTTCCGCGGCCATATACGGTTCCCGCGCCTCGAACGGTATCATTATGATTACCACGCATAAAGGGAAAACAGGGAAACCCCGGATAACCTTTTCGAGCCAGCTGGGGATTTCCAGCCCGACAAACATTTTCGGCCCATACGATTCCCAAGAGTTTTTGACACTTCGGCGCGACGTAATGAGAGGGCGAAATCCCGGCGTGGCGTCATATTATTATGACAATCCCAACAATCTTCCAGCCGGGGTAACCCTCGAAGAGTGGAGAAATGCGAGCAAGAATCCTCAAGACGACAATACGGATGAATGGCTGGCAAGGCTCAATTTTTTCGATATGGAAGTCGCCAATTACAAGAAAGGGCAATCCATTGACTGGCGGAAAGAGGTAATGGGTTCGGGTTCAACACAAAAGTACGATATCGGTGTAGGCGGCGGTACGGACAACCTTTCTTACTTTTTCGGATTGGATTACCAAAACAACAAAGGAATTATTAAAGGCGACGATTTTTCGGCCGTTAGAACCCGGTTGAATTTTGATTTCAATATCAATAAATGGCTGAATATAGGTACCAACACCCAATTCAGCGACAGAGACGAAAGTGCTATCCCCACCAATTGGGAAATGATGTACTACATGAGTCCCTATGGAGACAAATACAATGAAGATGGCACCCTGAGATGGTATCCGAATTACGGAACGAATGAAAATCCTTTGATAGATTACGAATACGCAAAAAAACTAAGAAAGGTATATTCTCTTTTCTCAACACTTTACGCTAATGTTAAACTCCCATTTGATTTTAATTATAAAATATCGTACCAGCCACATTACGAATTTATAAAAGATTACCGTTTCTGGCCCTCCGAAACTTTTGTAGGAGGAAGCTCCCACACCGGCGGATACGGTACCCGAACCGATTACTCTTCGTTCGGTTGGATATTGGACAATATCATTACGTGGAACAAACAGGTTGGCGCACACAATTTTGCCGCCACTTTCCTGTATAGCAGGGAAAAACTTAACGGTTGGACTACATTTTTATCGAACGAATCGTTTACCCCCAACGAAATGTTAGGTTACAGCGGGTTGCAGTTCGGAATCAATCCTTCTGTAAAAACCACCGATACCGAAACGACCGGAGATGCCCTGATGGCACGGTTAAATTATTCGTTATTGGATAGGTATCTGTTTACCGCCTCTATCCGCAGAGACGGATATTCCGCATTCGGCGCCGGGAATCCCAGAGCTACTTTCCCCGCATTGGCATTGGCCTGGAAAATTTCCGACGAACCTTTTTTCAATATTCCCAACGTATATCAATTAAAAATCCGGACATCTTGGGGGAAGAACGGAAACCGATCGGTCAACGCCTATTCTTCATTAGCGCAACTGGCCTCCATATTGCATTACAACGGAACCGAAACCCAGATAGGAACCTATAACTCAACCATGGCCAACCGAAAACTTTCTTGGGAAAAAACAGAGGCTTTCAATGTTGGCTTAGATTTAGGATTGTTCGACAATAGAATCGATTTGGTTGTGGACGCTTATCTGATGAAAACACACGATTTGTTAATGAGCAGACGTGTTCCGCAAATCACCGGATACAAAAGCGTTATGTCGAA
>JBGYGP010000031.1:0-16423 GCA_041820645.1 Proteiniphilum sp.
CAATGGTGGACGAACGGGTTGTGGTACTGGGTGTTTCGGATTCTACTCAGATACTGACCCTTACGGCAAGCCAAGCGATTGAGCTGGGTTATTGTGAAGGAATCGTGGAAAACTTGCACGAAATTGCCACAAAACATTTGGGCTATTCCGAATACGATATCGAAACCTACAATCCAACATTTTACGATAAGATAAAAGGCTTTCTCACAAACGGAGTTTTACAGGCATTGCTCATCATGCTGATTATCGGGGGGATTTATTTTGAATTGCAATCTCCTGGTATCGGCTTCCCAACCGCTATTGCTATCACCGCTGCCATTCTGTATTTTACACCGTTATACCTCAACGGCTATGCACAACATTGGGAAGTGCTGATTTTTGTTTTGGGGCTTATCTTAATTATTTTCGAGCTATTTGTGATACCCGGATTTGGGGTTGCCGGAATTTCGGGGATTGTTCTTGTGATTTCGGCGCTTATTCTGGCCTTGGTTGGAAATATTGATTTTAACTTTAAGATGATTGCACCCCTCGAACTGTTTCGGGCAACAATGATTGTGTTTGCCGGATTAGGGTTGGGATTCGGAGCGATTATCTATTTATCCGGCCGGATAGGGAAACCCGGCTTTTTGAGCAAAGTTGCCCTGCATGCCGATGAAGAAGGATTTGTTTCGGTTTCCGCAGAACCTGTTTCACTCATCGGGCAAACCGCAATTGCGCAAACCGTGCTGCGCCCATCGGGAAAAATCAAAGTGGGAGAAGAATATTACGATGCCGTTGCGATAAAAGGATATATTGAAAAAGGCGAAAAAGTGATTATTCGAAAATACGAAAACTTTCAACTTTACGTCGTCAGAAAATAGTGATGCAAAGATAACGCCGCCCCCCTCGTTTGTAAATTCAATTAGCAAATGCCACTTTTAGATGAAGTAGGTAAGAATTGATTTTATCGGACAAAGGAAGAGCAAAAAGTTCCCTGTTCTTTGTTCCGAAGGGATAAAATCTCTATCCTGGCCTTCGTTCTAAAAAAAGTTGCATTCACTAGTTGAAACTACAAATTATTAATTTCCGTTGCTTTATTTGTTTTTTTAATTTCTTTTTTCTATCTTTGCATTCCAATTAAGAAATATCGCGGAGTGGAGCAGTTGGTAGCTCGTTGGGCTCATAACCCAAAGGTCGTAGGTTCAAGTCCTGCCTCCGCAACACAGAGCAAGGGGCTGTCTTTATTTTTGAGACAGCCCCTTTTTATATATGGATTTATTGGGCTCACCGGGAAAATTATGTGTTTATAAAAACAAAAAGAATTATTTTTTTGGGAAATACTTTGTAATGTCCCCCCCTACGAACAATTTCAAGCCCTAGCCCGTATCATCCTTCCTGAAGAAATCATCGAAAATTTTGATATTGTTGGCATAGAAGAAAAGGCAGGAGTCGTTCATATTCTTTTGGATGAACAGGTTATCTCGCCTGAGGGTTATTCCTTGGAAAGATTATCCCCCAACGGATTTTTTCCTTCGTCCCGCGTCTATGATTTCCCGATCCGGGATGGTAAGGTTGTCCTTCACATCCGTCGCCGCCGATGGGTCGAAAAAGCTACGGGAAAAAGTTTTTCCCAGTCATGTGAACAGAGGGAACATGCCCACAAATGGTTCTTGGTCCGCTCCACAAGTTGGGGGAGCTTTTCCGCAAGATAGATTTTTGCTTCCTGCAAGTATGAAAAACAGTCTGTCAATCGTAAAAAATGCAGAGGCGAACGAAACACTTAATATCGCGTTCGTTTTCGTTTTCACGACAGATACGAAGTTTGTCGCATCATTTTTCAAACAGTACTAACAACGAAAAAAGAGAAAGAAGTGAAGAAAATAGACGCAAATAACATTGTTCGGGAATAAATTCTCTTTTGTCGGACAATTTTTCGGAAAAAGGATTATTTGTCCAAAATGAAAATAAAAAATTTCTGTATCTTTGTTGTTCAATAAAAAAAACATCAAAAAGTCATGCGATTAGATCTCAGTTCTTACATCACACTCGAAAGAGTGCCCCAACGGTATTATAAACCCGAAAACGACTTTGAACAATATACGCTGAGTCGTTTCGAAAAAATCCCTACTCATATTTACGAGAAGCCCGAAAATGCCGCCAGAAAAGTCGCGAAGGCCATCGTAAAGCAAATGCGTAAGAAAGAAGCTGAAAACCGGCCTTTTGTTCTTGGTGTTTCGGGAGGCTCGTCCCCGCTGCCCGTATTTACAGAATTGGTTCGTCTTCATAAAGAAGAAGGCGTAAGTTTTAAAAATTTGGTAGTATTCAATATCTATGAATTTTATCCTATTAGCGATCTGCAGTTTACCAACTTGCAGATAATCAAAGACGCTTTCTTGGATAAGATAGATATCAATCCGAACAATATCCATTCCATAGACCCCTCGACAGAGAAAGACCTGATTGCCGAAAAATGCGAAGACTACGAAGACAAACTGCATCAACTCGGCGGACTCAATTACTTGCTTCTCGGACTGGGTAGCAAAGGCAATATCGGGTTCAATATGCCGGGAGGAAACTTTAGCTCCCAAACCCGATTGGTAATTCTCGACGGAGATTCCCGACGCGACATCTCTTCAGGCTTCAAATCGTTGGACAAAGTACCCGTAAGCGCTATCACCATGGGTATTTACGATATGATGCAAGCCGATAAGGTAGCTGTGATTGCTTGGGGAGAACAAAAAGCGGCGAGCGTGAAGAGTATGATCGAAGGCCCTGTTACCGAAGCTGTTCCGGCTTCGGCCGTACAAACCCATACCGATGCCGATGTTTATATCGATTTGGGCGCCGCCGCAGATCTTACCCGTATCAGCCATCCCTGGCTCGTAACAAACAGCGAGTGGACTAATAAACTTATTCGCAGGGCGATTGTATGGTTGTGCAATAAAGTGAAGAAACCCATCCTGAAACTTACCAATAAAGATTATAATGAGAACGGACTGAGCGAACTCATCACTCTTTATGGCTCTGCATACAATGTTAATATCAAAATATTTAACGATTTGCAGCACACCATTACCGGATGGCCCGGCGGAAAACCCGATGCCGACGATACTTATCGCCCGGAAAGGGCAAAACCGTTCCCGAAAAGAGTCATCATCTTCAGCCCCCATCCCGACGACGATGTTATCTCAATGGGAGGAACTTTTCAACGACTCGTAAATCAGGGACACGAAGTGCATGTGGCGTATCAAACATCCGGAAACATAGCCGTTGGAGACGAAGAAGCGATACGCAGCTTGTCTGTTATGATAGACATGCTCAAAGAGCTTGCTCCCGAAAACGAGCAGTTGCTGAAAAAATACACCGGTATGTTGGACTATTTGATGTACGAAAAAGGAACGGAAGAAATGGACACGCCCGAAGTACGATTGCTCAAAGGACATATTCGTCGCGAAGAAGCGCGTTCGGCAGACCGCTACATTGGACTTCCCGCCGAAAATGTACATTTCCTCGATCTCCCCTTCTACGAAACTGGAAGAGTGAAAAAAGATCCCATCTCGGAAAAAGACGTTTATATCGTAAAAAATTTTATCGAAAGCATTAAGCCCCATCAAATCTACGTCGCCGGCGACCTTGCCGACCCGCACGGAACGCACAAAGTGTGCTTGGATGCGATTCTGGCTTCGGTAGATCTGATGAAAGACGAAGAGTGGTTCAAAGATTGTCGAATCTGGATGTATCGAGGAGCTTGGATGGAATGGGAAATCGACCACATTGAAATGGCCGTTCCCATCTCTCCCGAAGAACTTCGTCAAAAACGGAACGCAATTTTGCGTCACCAATCGCAGATGGAAAGCGCCCCATTCTTGGGAGACGACGAGCGTCTCTTCTGGCAACGTTCCGAAGAAAGAAACCGCGCCACAGCCGATATGTACGATAAACTGGGGCTGGCTTCCTACGAGGCTATCGAAGCGTTTGTAGAATACAAACCAATCAGATAACGGTAAATTCGAAGAAATGGAGAGGCAAAAATGCCTCTCTACTTTTTCTTGTTCCTATGAAATATTCGAAGGCAAAAAATATTATTTTCGATAAATCGGAAGAAAATACAAAAAAAAGTTGTAATTTAAGCGCGAATTTATTTTTTGTAGAATAATGACAAAAGAAAAGTTTCATATTGAGTATGTGATGGGGTACGCCACACAGACCAGTTTGTGGCGCATGATCAGTCAGCCCGACGGCCTTTCGGAATGGTTTGCCGATAAAGTAACAACAGATGAGTTGGAAAAAATATACACCTTTTTCTGGAGTAAATCTTCCAACGATGCCGAAGTAATCTCTTCTAAACCGCAATCGAGCATCCGTTTCAGATGGGTGGATGAGGACGAAGAGGATGTGTATTTTGAATTTCAACTACATAAATTAGACCTCTCGAACGAAATTGCTTTGCAAATTACCGATTTTGCCGAACCCGAAGATAAAAGCGACGCCATCGGTCTGTGGGAAACCCAAATTGAAATGATGAAAAGGCGTCTCGGAGTTTAATTCTCCGACAAACAAGGAAAGAGAACAATTGAAAAAACAGATTCGGTTGTTCTTTTTTGTTCCATAAAGTTTAAAACTGTCTATTCTCCGGTTGAAATTTCGTATCTTTGTGTACATCAAGGCTGACGACCGTTCGATTCCTATCCATAATTATTATTTTTTTAAATTTTTCCTCCAAGATAGTAAAATTGTGACTAAGAGCACGCAGGAGGGGACGAGAAGCAGTGCATCGGTCTTGTTTTTTATCCTGTCGGTGTAGAATCTCGTGGATTTTATCTAATTTTGCCACACAAAACAAATTTGTTTACTTTTCCGACATAATATAGATGAGGAGAAAAATCCACATAAAAAAGCTCGACAAATTCCTTCTGAAATCGTTTTTGCCGCTTTTTCTGTTGACTTTTGCCATCTGCCTTTTCTTGGTGCTGATGCAATTTTTATGGAAATACGTGGACGATTTTGTAGGAAAAGGATTGGGGCTTGTTGTTATCGGTGAGATGTTTGGCTATGCTGCTCTCAATTTTGTGCCGATGGCTTTGCCTTTGTCCATTCTTTTGGCTTCGTTGATGCTGTACGGCAATATGGGCGAAAGGTTGGAATTGCTGGCCATTAAGTCTGCCGGAATTTCATTGATAAAATCCATGCGCGCCCTGATTGTCTTGATTATTCTGATTTGTATCGGCGCTTTCTTCTATCAAAACAATGTCATCCCCAAAACACAAACCAAGTTTTATTCGTTGTTGATTTCCATTCGTCAAAAATCGCCCGAATTGGATATTCCCGAAGGGGTTTTTTATAAAGAGATTAGCGGATACAACATCTATGTAAAAAAGAAAAACAGAGATACCGGTATGATGTACGACGTAGCCATTTACGATATCGCTTCCGGTTTTCAGAATATGGCTGTAATCATTTGCGACTCGGCCGACATGAAAATGGCCGAAGATAAGCTTTCTCTTGTTTTTAACATGTATCACGGCCAATCGTTCCAGAATTTTACACAAGGAACGGACAGGGGAGTTTATTCGGGCGAATTTATTCCGTACGCGCGAGAAAGTTTTCAGACCAAAACATTGGTTATTTCATACGACGACAATTTTAACCGGATGGATGAAAACGTCATTCAAGACAACGAATCGAGCAGCTATGTCTCCAAAAATATAAGGCAGTTGCAGAAATCTATCGACTCCTTAGAGTCGGTTGTCGATAGTATCAACGTGGCAGACAGAAAGCTAATGAAAGAATATGCTTATCTGAATTTTAGAAACAGCTACTCTGCATCGGAAAAAGAAAAGATCATCGCCGAAGTTTTTCGCGATACGTTGAAACTCCATGTAGATTCTCTGCTGAATGCAAAAGACCTGCAGACTCAGGCAATGATTCTGGACAGGGCTTACGCCAAAGCCGAGAATAACGCAAATGACCAGCTGTTCCGTTCGATGAATAAAACCAGTAAGCAGAATACCATCAACCGAAGTTGGATTGAATGGCACCGCAAGTTTACTTTGTCGTTTGCCTGCCTTATATTCTTTTTTATCGGTGCACCCCTGGGCTCTATTGTACGCAAAGGAGGATTGGGGGTACCTATTGTCATTTCGGTTATCCTTTTCATTATCTATTACATACTCGATAACGTGGGATACAAAATGGCGCGAGACGGCGTTTGGATACACTGGCAGGGGATGTGGTTCAGTTCTTTGATTTTACTGCCGCTCGGCATCTTCCTTACTTACAAGGCAATGAATGATTCGGCAATCATGAATATGGATACTTATTTGAATTTCTTTAAAAAAGTATTTTTCATCCGCGAGAAACGAAATTATACCATCAAAGAGATTGTGATTGAAGAAACCGATTTTCGGAATATCCTATCTCCGCTGAACGATTTATCAGGAAACATCAATGCGCATCTGAAGAAATACTCGAGACTCAATTATAGGACATTCTTTACAAATCCTGCTTATGAACAAAGTTTGAGCGCGATAAAGAACACAACAGATAACATCCTTAACACCTTAGCAAACAGTCAAAATTGTGAGGTTATTAAAGAGATCAACGAATATCCCGTGCTAATTAAGTATGTGAAGCCATTCAATGTAAATTCTGTTTTGGCAAAATACTTCATGTACCTCTTTCCGTTCGGAATTTTGCTAAAACTTTTATCAATTCTTTTTGAAAAGAGGATTAATAACGACCTGAAACGGATTCTCGAACTGAATGAAAAATTAACGGAAACAATAAAGTCGTTGTACAACAAACAACAATAAAATATGGAAAAAGAATTTAAACTCAATACGATAGAAGAAGCTATCGAAGAAATAAGAAAAGGCAACTTTGTAATCGTAGTCGATGACGAAGACCGTGAGAACGAAGGAGATTTGATTATAGCAGCGGAATGTGTTACTCCCGAAAAAATCAACTTCCTGGAAACTCATGCCCGCGGGCTTATCTGCGCACCTGTTACCAAAGAGCGCGCCGAAGAGTTAGACCTTCCGATGATGGTAACCAACAACACGTCCATACACGCCACACCTTTTACCGTATCTATTGATTTGCTTACGCACGGCTGTACCACCGGAATTTCGGCATACGATCGCGCGCAAACCATTTTGGCACTCACCCGCCAAGAAACCAAACCCGAAGACTTTGGCCGCCCGGGGCACATTTTCCCCCTTCGTGCGCAGAACAAAGGCGTAATTCGCCGCGCCGGACACACCGAAGCCACCATCGATTTGGCACGTTTAGCCGGTTTGTATCCTGCCGGTGCACTTGCCGAAATCAAGAACGAAGACGGTTCCATGGCGCGTTTGCCGGAATTGATGGAAATGGCCGAGAGATTCAATCTGAAAATTATTTCCGTGGCTGCCCTTATCCGTTACCGTCTGCAAACCGAATCGCTCGTAGAGCGAGGTGAAGAGGTACAGATGCCTACCGAATACGGCAATTTCCGCATGATTCCGTTCCGACAGAAGTCCAATGGGTTAGACCACGTGGCGCTCATTAAAGGTACGTGGTGCGAGGGCGAACCTATTCTAGTACGCGTTCACTCATCGTGCGTAACCGGCGACATTTTCGGTTCGATGCGTTGCGAATGCGGTGAACAGTTACACAAAGCCATGCAAATGATTGAAAAAGAGGGAAAAGGCGTATTGGTTTACCTCAATCAAGAAGGACGCGGAATCGGACTGATGGCCAAGGCTTCGGCTTACAAGTTGCAGGAAGAAGGAATGGATACGGTAGAAGCCAATTTGCATCTCGGATTCAAAGCCGATGAACGCGATTACGGCGTAGGCGCACAAATTCTCCGCAGTCTGGGAGTTACCAAAATGCGACTGATGACCAACAATCCCGTAAAGCGCATCGGGTTGGAGTCATACGGTTTGGAAGTGGCGGAGAATATCCCCATCGAAGTTGCAACCAATAAGTACAATCGTTTCTATATGGAAACCAAGAAAAACAAAATGGGGCATACTTTGGAAAATCCGGAACTGTAATATGGAACTCATCTATTTTCTCACAGGGCTTGCCGTTGGAAGTGCAGTCGCGTGGATTATCGCGACGCTGTCAATAAAGTCGAAAACGGTATCCAAAACCGATTTCGACGCTTTATCCGATGATAAAGCGAAGCTCGGTACACAACTTTCCCTTTCGGAAGAAAAACTCCGCCTCGCCGGAGAAGTACAGCTTGCACTGAAAGAAGACATCGAGCGAACAAAAGCCGAAGTGCAAAGCAAAACCGACGAATATAATGCCGTCCACAACACGCTGGCAACCTACAAAGCCGATAACAGAGCGTTGCTGGAAAAACTCGAAACGCAAAAATCCGAAATAGAGAATTTGCACAAACAATTCAATACCGAATTTGAAAATATTGCAGCGAAAATTTTGGATGAAAAAACACAGAAATTCACTCAGTTAAATAAGGAAAACCTCGATACCATTCTCAAACCGCTGGGCGAAAACATTGAATCGTTTCGCAAAAAAGTGGAAGACGCTTATATCACCGAAGCCAAAGAACGATTTTCGTTGGGTGAGGAGGTAAAAAAACTTGCACAACTGAATCTGAAAATCAGCGAAGAGGCCAACAACCTCACCCAAGCACTCAAAGGAAATGCCAAAACACAAGGAAATTGGGGCGAGATGATTCTGGAAAACATCCTCCAAAGGTCGGGATTGGTAGAAGGACGCGAATATTTTGTGCAGGAATATCTTCGCGATGACGACGGCAATCCGCTCAAAAACGAAGATGGTTCGCGCATGCAACCCGACATTATTATCGCTTATCCCGATAACCGGAAAGTCATTATCGACTCCAAAGTTTCACTTACGGCCTATGCCAATTACGTGGGTACGGACAACAGCGACGAACAAAAAAAACTTTTGCGTGCGCATATCGACTCTATTCGTAAACACATTGACGAATTGAGCCGGAAAAACTATCAGGATTACGCCGCCACACTCGATTTTGTGATGATGTTTATTCCCAACGAACCGGCTTACTTGCTCGCTCTACAACACGAAGAAAATATCTGGCAATATGCCTACGGGAAAAAAATATTGCTGATAAGCCCCACCAACCTGATTGCGGCGTTGAAACTGATTGCCGATTTGTGGAAGCGCGAATACCAGAATCGCAATGCGATAGAGATTGCCGAACGCGGTGCAAAACTGTACGATAAGTTTGTCGGATTTATCGGCAACCTCGAAAAAATCGGACGAAATATCGAGCAGGCGCAAAGCGCCTACAACGATGCTTACAAGCAGCTTTCGACCGGAAATGACAACTTGGTTCTGCAAACCCAGAAGCTAAAAGATTTAGGCGCAAAAGCAAAGAAAGAGTTGCCCTCTTCGCTTTTGGAAGAGGCTAACGATACCGTTTCGGAACAATAAACTTGGTTATATAAAAACCCTCAACTATATAAACTATGTACGGAAAAATCAAACAGCACCTAAAAAGCGAATTAGCCGCTATCAAAGAAGCAGGACTCTACAAAAACGAAAGAATTATTATCACTCCCCAGAGCGCCGAAATCAAAGTGAAATCGGGGCAAGAAGTACTCAACTTCTGTGCCAACAACTACTTGGGACTCTCCGACAATCCGCAACTGATTGAAGCCGCCAAAAAAGCCCTCGATGAGCGCGGTTACGGTATGTCGTCGGTACGGTTTATTTGCGGAACGCAAGATTTGCACAAGGAGTTGGAGACAACCATCAGCCGGTTTTTCGGCACGGAAGATACCATTCTCTACGCAGCCTGTTTCGATGCCAACGGCGGGCTTTTCGAACCGCTGCTTACCGACGAAGACGCCATTATCTCCGACACGCTCAACCACGCTTCCATCATCGACGGAGTACGCCTTTGCAAGGCAAAACGTTATCGTTATGCCAATGCCGACATGGACGAACTCGAAAAATGCTTGCAGGAAGCCCAAGCGCAACGTTTTCGTCTGATTGTAACCGACGGTGTCTTCTCGATGGACGGAAATGTTGCTCCCTTGGACAAAATCATGGTATTGGCCGAAAAATACGACGCTTTGGTAATGGTGGACGAAAGCCATTCGGCCGGCGTTGTCGGACAAACCGGACGAGGCGTTACCGAGCAATACAATTGCATCGGACAAGCCGATATTATTACCGGAACACTCGGCAAAGCCTTTGGCGGAGCCATCGGCGGATTTACCACGGGACGCAAGGAGATTATAGAAATGCTGCGACAGCGTTCCCGCCCCTATCTCTTTTCCAACTCCATTCCTCCTTTGGTTGCCGCGGCAGGCATCAGAGCTTTCGCGTTGTTACGGGAGTCAAACAACCTGCAGGACCGATTGCACGAAAATGTAGAATATTTTGTGGCTAAGATGAAAGAGGCCAAATTCGACATCAAGCCTACGCAATCGGCTATCTGCGCCGTAATGCTTTACGACGCCAAACTCTCGCAAGAGTTTGCTGCCGCTTTGCTCGAGGAAGGTATTTACGTTACCGGATTCTATTATCCCGTTGTTCCCAAAGGTGAAGCCCGCATCCGCGTGCAACTTTCCGCCGGACACAAACGCGAACATCTCGATAAGGCTATCGCAGCGTTTACGAAAGTAGGGAAAAAACTGAGCGTGATTTAAAACTTCGCAACTCAACTCATATAATTTATAACTCATTATGAAAGCCTTAGTAAAGTTACGTCCCGAAAAGGGAATCTGGATGGAAGACGTACCCGTGCCATCCATCGGAGTGAACGATGTGCTCATCAAAATTAAAAAAACATCGATTTGCGGAACCGACCTCCACATCTATAAGTGGGACGACTGGTCGCAGAAAACCATTAAAACACCGATGACCATCGGACACGAATACGTGGGCGAAATTGTGGAGATGGGAAGCGGTGTTACCAATCTGAAGATCGGCGATCGCGTAACCGGCGAAGGACACATTGCCTGCGGACATTGTCGCAACTGCCGCCGCGGGAAACTGCATGTATGCGAAAACACCATCGGGATAGGCGTAAATCGCGACGGCGCTTTTGCCGAATATCTTTCCCTCCCGGCTTCAAACGTGGTAAAACTCGACTCCCGTATTTCCGATGAAATGGCTTCCATCATGGACCCTTTCGGCAATGCCACGCATACTGCACTCTCTTTTCCGCTATTGGGTGAAGATGTGTTGATTACAGGTGCCGGACTGATTGGGAATATGGCTGCCGGAATCTGTCGTTTTGCCGGAGCACGTTACGTGGTGGTGAGCGATATGAGCGAATATCGTCTGGAGATAGCCAAGAAAATGGGAGCTACGCTTACGGTCAATCTCTCGAAAGGAGAAACGGTAGCCGATGCCGTTAAAAAACTCGGGATGAGGGGCTTCGATGTTGGTTTGGAAATGTCGGGCGCTCCTGCCGCTTTCCGCGAAATGCTCGAAAATATGTACAACGGCTCCAAAATATCGTTGCTCGGAATTTTACCGAATAACACCACGGTGGATTGGAACACGATCATTTTCAAAGCTCTCACGCTGAAAGGGATTTATGGCCGCGAAATGTGGGAAACATGGTATCAGATGGAGCAGATGTTGATTTCGGGACTCGATTTGTCGCCCATCATCACACATCGTTTTTCGGTGAACGATTTTCAGAAAGGGTTCGACGTAATGGAAAGCGGACAATGCGGAAAGGTGATTCTGGATTGGCAATAATGCGCTCCCGAACTTGAAAAGAGAAGAGGCTGCCTCAAAACGATTTATTGCTGTCCGATAAAAGTTTTTATCGGACAGCAATAATTATTAAATGCTTATTTTCAAGACAATATTAATATATATCAATTTTTGTCATTTGCTTAGCTTTCTCTTATAATTCAAAGTCCGATTTTTCTGGCAAAATGCTGTCGAAAGAGGCTTTCAGTTCTTTCAGCACCTTTTCGAAGTTTCGAATATGCACGTTATCGTTGATACAGACCAATTTATAAGATTGTTCTCGAACGGCTTTGATGGCCTTTTTCGATTTTATTACCAAAGGAAACATCTTGGTATCCTGATAGGTGTTGTAGGGTAGGAAATGGGATCGGCATATTTGCCATGTTTTAAACAACTCCGGTGTGAGGTCGGTATCGCTTCTGAACCTATTGGCAGACATGGCTGTAAGTTCTTTTCCGCAATTTGCCCAAACATCGTCAAACGTAGATTTCAAAAAAGGTTGGGCGTTGTGAGGCGTTCGGAGCGTTACAAATTTGTTGTATGGGCGAAGCATGCGTGTCATTCGGCCTCTTTTGCCGTAAGAGGGGTGAAACCATTTATCGTGGTCGCGTTTCAACACCTCCTTTTTATCGAAATGACGATTGACGAGTACGATGTTGTTTCTCAGCATTTTCCCAAATTGAGAAATCCCGAAATTGCTTCTGAAAGCTGCGATGTCTTTGGGGAGGCCATTCTCGAAAAAACGGCTCTGGGGGAGATGGTCGATAATAAAAAAATCGTCGTTGAAATAAACAAAATGTTCCGAAAGGTTTGGTATTTTGTGCATGTAAATTTCAATCAGGTTGGAATTGAATGCGGGCAGGTATTTTGCAGGAATAAAATCTTTGTGATGAACTAAATGGAGTTTGGGGTGATTTTCGTTGAGCCACTCCGGCTTTTGTCCGCAGGTTACAAAATGTACATACCTCACCCAAGGGGCGAACTTTTCCACACCACGAAACCAATATTTCAACAAGCCGTAATCACGAAACCGTGCTTCCGAAACTTCGTTTTTTGAGTTGTCTATCTTGCCGGAATACTTGGCAAATTCGGATTTCCATTTCGGGTCATCCATATCAACCCACGTAATTACAAAATCAATATCCATTCTTCTTCTTTGTATTAAAGAACTAAAACCGGAATACTCTATCGGTTTCCTGTTAAGCGTCCGGAATAAAGTGGCTTGTCAGTTTGTCTTAAACTTAAATTTTATCTCGCTCAGTTCTTTGTTGGCTTTGGTAATTTTCTTCTTCAAATCTACTTTGTAGGCCGATAGTTTTTCCTGCAAAGCATTATCCGCGGAGGCTATTATTTGCGTCGCCAATATCGCTGCGTTGAGCGCCCCGTCAATTCCTACCGTTGCTACGGGTATTCCGGGAGGCATCTGCACGATGGCAAGAAGCGCATCCATGCCGTCGAGCGTTGCACTGACGGGAACGCCGATAACCGGAAGGGTTGTCATGGAAGCGATAACTCCCGGCAAATGCGCGGCCATGCCTGCGGCGGCAATAATTACTTTGATGCCGCGTTGTTGCGCGTTTTTAGCGAATTTTTCCACTTCTTCGGGGGTGCGGTGTGCCGATAAGGCATTGATTTCGAATGGAATTTCCATTTCATCGAAAAATTTTGCCGCTTTTTCCATTACGGGCATATCGGATGTGCTGCCCATGATGATGCTTACAACAGGATTCATTTTTTTTGATGTTTAAAACTCAAAGTTCCGAATTTTCTTTCTTTAAAAATTCAGGACCTTGAGTATGTGGATTTTGTTGCCGGAAGACGGTTATTTTCCGATAAATGCTTTGTAATCTTGTGCGGAGAAGAGTTCGTCGAGGCCCGATACATCGGTAACGGCGGCTTTCACAATCCATCCTTTGCCGTAGGGATCTTGGTTTACCAATTCGGGCGCATCTTCGAGTTCGGCGTTCACTTCGATAATGGTTCCGCTTATCGGCATGATGAGGTCTGAAACGGTTTTTACCGCTTCGATGCTTCCGAATACGTCGCCTTTGGCGATGGTTTCGCCTTCGCTCGGGATATCGACAAATACGATTTCTCCAAGTTCCGATTGCGCGTAGTCCGAGATGCCGATGAAAGCTTCGTTGCCTTCTACTCTAATCCATTCGTGGTCGTTTGAGTACTTTAAGTTTTCAGGGAAATTCATAAAAATTAATTTTTAAAAGGGTGATTATTGAATTTTTCCGTAAAAATACGACATTTCATCTTCCAAAGCAAAATTTTTTAAGCGCCAATCCACACTGCGGCGAAAGAAAAAGCGTATCCCATTAGAAAACCTGCCGTTACCTGTGCCAGAGTGTGTCGCCGGAGCATCAGCCTCGATGTCCCTACCATGCCCGCGATGATAAAAAACGCCATGAAAAGGGGATAGGGGTTGTTTCCCTCTACAAAAAGGCAAACGCTCATCATGCCGCCAAGCAAACCTCCAACCCCGAACATGTGCGCACTGATTTTCCACCAGAGCGTGATGACGATGGCCACAACCAGCAATACCGCCGAAGCCGCACATAGCATCAGAAACCAGGTGGGCATCCCCATCCGGTAGTAGTGGTAAACCATGATGGAATACGATGCCAGCGTGATAAGGTAAGGGAGAAACCGTTCGCGTCTGATTGTGAGCGACAGGTTGCTTATGACTTTGAGTTTGTAAAGTATGAAAATGAGAAAAGCCGGAATTACAAACGAGTAGAGAATTACGGGCAGCAATATTATTCCGATTTGTTGAATGTACACCACCTTGAAATGGGTGTAAACAAACAGGAGCAGGATGCTGTAAATAGGCATCAAAAGCGGTTGAAAGACCGAAGATATGATATGTGACAGTTGTTTCATTTTGTGATTTTGAAATTCGCGGAATTATATTTTTTTTCTCAAACGAGCTACCGGAATATTCAGTTGCTCTCTGTATTTGGCCACGGTTCGTCGGGCGATGGGATAGCCTTTTTCGTTGAGGATTTTTGTAAGTTGTTCATCGGTATAGGGTTTCGAATTGTTTTCCGATTCGATATTTTCTTTCAGTATGAATTTTATTTCTCGGGTCGAAATATCTTCTCCCGCATCGTTTTGCATCCCTTCCGAAAAGAAAAATTTCAACGGATACACATTCCCGTTGATTTGTACGTACTTGCTGTTGCTTACGCGGGAAATGGTGGAAATGTCAAAACCGGTTTTCTCGGCTACATCTTTTAGTATCATGGGCTTGAGGCTCGTTTCGTCTTCGCTGACAAAAAAATCGTACTGAAATTTGACAATGGCCTCCATTGTCTTTTGCAGCGTGTTTTGCCTTTGTCGCAAGGCTTCGATAAACCATTTTGCGGAATCCACCTTCTGTTTCATAAAAAGCATGGCTTGCTTGTCGTCGTTGCTCATACTTTCTTTGTTTTGCGAGTATCCTTGGAGCATTTCCGAAAAGTCGCGGTTGATTTTGAGTTCGGGAATGTTGTAGTTGTTGAGTTGAAAAGATACTTCGCCGTTGTAAGACTCCGCGATAATATCGGGAGTGATGTTGTTTAGCGCAATTTGCAGGCTGTCGCCCAAAATGTTGCCGGGTTTGGGGTTGAGCGACACGATTTCGCCGACGGCCTCCCTCAATGCCTCTTCCGAGATGTTGAGTTGCCGCATGATTTTTGGGTAGTGTTTTTTTGAAAACTCTTCAAAATGGTTGTCAATGATGCTTCGAGCAATCTCGTTTGTCGACGAGGGCGTATTTCGTTGCAGTTGGAGAGCCAGACACTCTTGCAGGTTTTTGGCTCCTACTCCTGCAGGGTCGAGTGTTTGGACAACTTCCAAAATCGATTGCATTTTTTCTAAGCCGACATCCAGGTTTTGTTGAAACAACAAGTCGTTTGCGATAGCTTGGAGCTCTCTCTCCAGGTAACCGTTTTCGTCGAGGCTGCCGATGATGTATTCGGCGATTTGTTTATCGGTCTCGTTGAGGGGGCGGAGGTTGATTTGCTCAATCAGGTAGTCGAACAAATCGTTTTCGCCGGAGTAGGTGGCTGCGATAAAGTCAGGTTCGTTTCTACGGCGGGATTCGTTGATTTGATGGTCGGGGATATCTTCTTCCGAAAAATAATCTCCTTTCAGCAAATCTTCTTCCGAAAGCAATTCGGGACTGTCGTCGAAACCGTCGTTCTCCGTCTCATTGGCCAATTCCGCATCATTCTCTTCCAATGCGGGATTGTCTTCAAGTTCTTGTTTTACTTTGTCTTCCAATTCAACCGAATTCAATTCAATAAGTTTTATCACCTGCATTTGCAGCGGCGATAGTTTTTGTATCTGTTTGAGTTCTTGGTGTTGTTTGAGAGCCATAGCCGTTTGTAAAACTAAATTGAAACAACAAAGATAGCAAATTTACTGTTTTGGGGTATTCGCTTCGAATGATTTTTACGGTAGTTTCACGTGTGTGTTGTTGTGTGTGAAAAAAATAAATCATTCTTTTCTTCTCTCGATTCTTTTCTCCCTGTTGGTTTCCGACCGGTGCAAGTTATCTTTGCCAAACGGGGGGTGGGGATTTCGAATTTTAACAAAATATTTTTGTTTATTAAGTGAAATCTGTTTTCCTTTGCATATCCGAAAAGTAAAAGAACGTATCATTTTAAAAAATTATTGCCTATTGTATTGACATTACTCGATTGATAATAAATATTCAAAATTAAAAAAGTAATGG